>NZ_JBYSYE010000040.1:0-55280 GCF_058782925.1 Pseudomonas sp. FW305-E2
GGTAAACCCGCTCCTACGGGCGGGTTTACCCGCGAAAGGGCCGTAACAGGCACTGCAAAACCTGGCCTCTGCATTTATCTCAAAGCTTCTGATCAAAAGTTGGTCAAATCCTGAGCAATTTCCGATATAATTCGCGCCCCTCATTTTCGGCAGGCCCTGCGCGCGCTGTTAACCAATGAAACTTATCGTCAAAGTCTTCCCAGAAATCACCATCAAAAGCCGGCCGGTGCGCAAGCGCTTCATCCGCCAGCTTGGCAAGAACATCCGCAACGTGCTCAAGGATCTCGACCCTGAGCTCGCGGTCGATGGTGTCTGGGACAATCTCGAGGTGGTCACCCGCGTCGAAGACGAAAAAGTCCAGCGCGAGATGATCGAACGCCTCACCTGCACCCCGGGTATCACCCACTTCCTGCAGGTAGAGGAATACCCGCTGGGTGACTTCGACGACATCGTCGCCAAGTGCAAGCACCACTTCGGCCACCTGCTGGCCGGCAAGCACTTCGCCGTGCGCTGCAAGCGCGGTGGCCACCATGACTTCACCTCGATGGACGTCGACCGTTACGTCGGCAGCCAGCTGCGCCAGCAGTGTGGCGCCGCCGGGATCGAGCTGAAAAAGCCTGAAGTGCTGGTGCGCATCGAAATCCGCGACCAGCGCCTGTACGTGATCCACAACCAGCACAACGGCATCGGCGGTTATCCGCTGGGCGCTCTGGAGCAGACCCTGGTGCTGATGTCCGGTGGTTTCGACTCCACCGTTGCGGCGTACCAGATGATGCGCCGCGGCCTGATGACTCACTTCTGCTTCTTCAACCTCGGCGGCCGTGCTCACGAGCTGGGCGTAATGGAAGTGGCCCATTACCTGTGGAAAAAGTACGGCAGCAGCCAACGCGTACTGTTCATCAGCGTGCCGTTCGAAGAAGTGGTTGGCGAGATCCTCAACAAGGTCGACAACAGCTACATGGGCGTGACCCTCAAGCGCATGATGCTGCGCGGCGCCGCCCATATGGCCGACCGTCTGCAGATCGACGCGCTGGTGACCGGCGAAGCGATTTCCCAGGTGTCCAGCCAGACCCTGCCGAACCTGTCGATCATCGACTCGGCCACCGACAAGCTGGTGCTGCGCCCGCTGCTGGCCAGCCACAAGCAGGACATCATCGACCAGGCCACCGAAATCGGCACCGCGGACTTTGCCAAGCACATGCCGGAATATTGCGGCGTGATCTCGGTAAACCCGACTACCCATGCCAAGCGTCACCGCATGGAGCACGAAGAAAAGCAGTTCGACATGGCCGTGCTGGAGCGCGCGCTCGAGCGCGCCAAGTTCATTTCCATCGACCATGTGATCGATGAGCTGGGCAAGGACATCGAAATCGAGGAAGTGGCCGAGGCGCTGCCAGGCCAGATCGTCATCGACATTCGCCACCCCGATGCCCAGGAAGACGAACCTCTGGTGCTGGAAGGCATCGAAGTCCAGGCCATGCCGTTCTACGCCATCAACAGCAAGTTCAAGCACCTGGACCCCACGCGCCAGTACTTGCTGTATTGCGACAAGGGTGTGATGAGCCGTTTGCACGCACACCACCTGCTCAGTGAGGGACATGCCAATGTGCGTGTTTATCGTCCGACATAAGACGCCGGGGCTGTATGGCGGCAGTATCCGCCATCGCCCTCCCGACCGCCGGGCCCGCTGAGCCTTAAACAGTACATATTGGCCGCCTACACTGGGCGGCAACCGAATCCTCTGATCGAGATACACTTGTGATCGAAAATCTGCGTAACATCGCCATCATCGCCCACGTTGACCATGGTAAAACCACTCTGGTCGACAAACTCCTGCGTCAGTCCGGCACTCTGGAGCGTAACGAGCTCAATGACGAGCGCGTCATGGACTCCAACGACCAGGAAAAAGAGCGCGGTATTACCATTCTGGCGAAAAACACCGCCATCAACTGGAACGGCTACCACATCAACATCGTCGACACCCCCGGCCACGCCGACTTCGGTGGCGAGGTTGAGCGTGTAATGTCGATGGTCGACTCCGTGCTGCTGCTGGTCGACGCCCAGGACGGCCCGATGCCGCAAACCCGCTTCGTGACCAAGAAGGCTTTCGAAGCCGGCCTGAAGCCAATCGTCGTGATCAACAAGGTTGACCGTCCGGGCGCACGTCCTGACTGGGTTCTGGACCAGATCTTCGACCTGTTCGACAACCTCGGTGCCACCGACGAACAGCTGGACTTCAAAGTGGTCTACGCCTCGGCCCTGAACGGCATTGCCGGCCTGGACCACACTGCCATGGCCGAAGACATGACCCCGCTGTACCAGTCGATCATCGACAACGTACCTGCACCGTCTGTTGACCGCGACGGTCCGTTCCAGATGCAGATCTCCGCACTGGACTACAACAGCTTCCTCGGCGTTATCGGTGTTGGCCGCATCGCCCGTGGCCGCGTCAAGCCGAACACCCCGGTTGTCGCCATCGACACCAACGGCAAGAAGCGTAACGGCCGTATCCTGAAGCTGATGGGTCACCACGGTCTGCACCGCGTTGACGTCGAAGAAGCCCAGGCTGGCGATATCGTCTGCATCAGCGGTTTCGATGAGCTGTTCATCTCCGACACCCTGTGCGCCCCGGATGCGGTAGAAGCGATGAAGCCGCTGACCGTTGACGAGCCGACCGTTTCGATGACCTTCCAGGTCAACGACTCGCCGTTCTGCGGTAAAGAAGGCAAGTTCGTCACCAGCCGTAACATCAAGGACCGTCTGGACAAGGAGCTGCTGTACAACGTTGCTCTGCGCGTTCAGGAGACCGACTCCCCTGACAAGTTCAAGGTTTCGGGCCGTGGTGAGCTGCACCTGTCGGTGCTGATCGAAACCATGCGTCGTGAAGGCTTCGAAATGGCCGTGGGCCGTCCTGAAGTGATCATCCGCGAAGTCGAGGGCGTGAAGCAGGAGCCGTTCGAGAACGTCACCATCGACATCCCTGAAGAATCCCAGGGCAAGGTCATGGAAGAGATGGGTCTGCGTAAAGGCGACCTGACCAACATGGTTCCGGATGGCAAGGGCCGCGTTCGTCTGGAGTACAACATTCCAGCCCGTGGTCTGATCGGTTTCCGTAACCAGTTCCTGACCCTGACCAACGGTGCAGGCATCCTGACCTCGATCTTCGATCGCTACGACACCATGAAGTCGGGCCAGATGTCCGGCCGCCTCAACGGCGTACTGGTTTCGGTCGAGACCGGCAAGGCACTGACCTACTCGCTGGAAACCCTGCAGGCTCGCGGCAAGCTGTTCGTTGAACACGGCCAGGAGATCTACAACGGTCAGATCATCGGCCTGAACAGCCGTGACAACGACCTGGGCGTGAACCCGACCAAAGGCAAGAAGCTCGACAACATGCGTGCTTCGGGCAAAGACGAAGTCATCGCCCTGGTGCCACCAGTTCGCCACACCCTCGAGCAGGCCCTGGAATTCATCCAGGACGACGAGCTGTGCGAAGTGACGCCTAAGTCGATTCGTCTGCGCAAGAAGATCCTGGACGAAGGCGAGCGTACCCGCGCAGCCAAGAAAGCCAAGAACTGAGTTAGCTCAGGCTGAATGAAAACGCCCCCGGTCGAAAGGCCGGGGGCGTTTTTGTTTGCCTTGTGGAAAGCTCCAGTAGGAAGCGACTGTGTTTTGCAGGTGCTTGTTCGACGGCAAACCGAGGAGCCTTGTGACAATCAGAGGCCCTGCCTAGGTTGGCTGGCTCTTGCTTTGGAGCTTGGAACATGAATTGTCGTTACCTGTTGTTTATTCCGTGTCTCGCCGTCAGTTTTCAGGCCAGTGCCCAGCAGGCGTGTAGCGCGCTGCGACCGCAGGAATTAGCCCGCTGTCATGTCGAGAAGGTGAGACAGGCACCCTTGCAGTACCAGTTGGAGCAGAAGACACCCGCACAGGGCTATACGCTGTATCAATACCGGATGACCTCACAGACCTGGTCACCTGAGCCCGTTGTTGAGCCCCGCCTGTGGGAGCACCGCGTCGAACTGTTCGTGCCAGACGTGGCATTGGCGGAGAAAGCGTTGGTAGTGGTCAATAACGGTGTGAGGTTTGGTGAGGAACAACAAATCCCTGACTACTCGTCCGAGGCGTTGAGTGCCATTGCCGTGCAGACACAGACTGTTGTGGCGTCGATCAGCGATGTGCCCAACCAGTATGTGACCTTCCGTGATGCACAAGCGCCGATGCGCGAGGATGATGCCGTGGCCCACACCTGGGCGCATTGGCTGCGTAACGACGCGGCTGCCCCGGAGCTGCCGCTGCATGTGCCAATGGCCGCTGTCGCCAGCAGGGGCATGGACCTCATGGCTGACGCGTTGCCCGAGCTACGCCTCGAGCAGTTCATCATCACCGGTGCCTCGAAACGCGGTTGGAGTGCATGGCTGACGGCCATGGCCGATGATCGGGTAGTTGCCATCGTGCCCAGCGTCATCGATGTTGCCGACACTTCCAGCATGCTGGAGGGCTTGCGCAAGCGGTACGGTGGTTCATGGCCATTGGCGCTCTGGCCCTATCAGGCTGCGGAAGTCTTGCAGCAGTTGGGCAGCCCGGCCTTCGCTCGGTTGATGGCACTGATGGACCCGATGCAGTACCTGGATGAGCCGGGTGCTCGCCTGAAGATACCGAAATACCTGGTGTCCGCCAGCGGGGATGATTTCTTCGCCCCTGATCACGCCACGGACTACCTGCAGCGCCTGCCTGGCCAGACCAGCCTCAGGGTGCTGCCGAACTCGGACCATGGGGGCGTGCGTGCGCATGTTGTCACTACCCTCGTGCCGATGGTTCAGCGTATCCAGGCCAGCCTGCCCATGCCTCGCGTGCAAGTGGCTCCGGGCGAAGGAGCTGCGCATGTGCTGGTACGGCTTTCGGAAATGCCTGTAGCAGTGAAGGTGTGGACTGCGGCTAACCCCTTGGATCGGGACTTCCGCCATGCCTGTGGGGTACGCTACACATCGCAGACGATCATCCCCAGTGAGGCCTTCAGCCTTGACTGGGCGCCGCCGGCGCAAGGCTGGCAGGCGCAGTTTGTAGAGGCGCGGTTTGCTGATGGTTTCGTTGTCACCAGCCCGGTCAGCGTTTTGCCGCAGACTTATCCTGAGCATCCACCAGCGGATCAGGGGGGGGCTTGCCGGAGCTTCCCCGCTGGTTGAAATGGGAGCGGTGGGTTCAGTGCTTCATGCCCAACTCGGCATCGCCACAGAATCGAGCGCCGCCTGCGCGGCGCTCGATTTATGCCCCGGCGCAAGACTCAACGCCCAACCACCTTGGGCTTGTAGGCACAATACCCCGGCCGCGGCCCGACCTTGGGGTGGTTGCGGCAGGTATCCGGGCGCTTGTCATAAATGGTGCACAGCCGGCTTTTACGATCCAGGTACATGCAGTCGTCGTTGCTCATCCGGGTCAGGGTGAAGATCCCGGACTTCTGGTTGAAGCGCTCGATGATGCCTTCTTTTTGCAGGCGCTTGGCCACGTTCTTGGGGGGGTCGTCTTTTTCGAACTCGTCGACCACGCCGATACGGATCAGATCCTTGATCTTCACCTCCACCGGCAGGGTGCAGCAGGTCGAATGGCAGCCATGGCACATGTTGCTGGTATAGCGCTGCCAGGTCTCCAGGCGGTCGACTTCGGCCGCGGCGATCAGGGTCGTTTTCATCTTTATAGGGTGGATCACGGTCTTGGGGCGCGCGATGATACCGGAATTGTTCAATTTATGAACAACCTTTTGCCGGAATCGCAGAGTGGGCATGAAAACTGCGAACCGTAACTGTCGCTCTCTGTCGAAGGGTCTAGTCTCAACACTCTCCCTCCGCTTTCGTCAACTTGCCCGAGGATGCCGCATGTCCCAGGAACCCAAAGCACGTGACGCCGAAGTCGCGGATTTTCGCGCTGCTGTACTGAACAAGCTGACCTACGCGGTCGGCAAGGACCCCGAGCACGCCTTCGACCATGACTGGTTCGAAGCCATTGCCCTGGCCGCGCGCGATCACATGGTCGACCACTGGATGGATCACACCCGGCAGGCCTATCGGCGCAGCCAGAAGCGTGTCTACTACCTTTCCCTGGAGTTTCTCATCGGCCGCTTGCTGTACGACAGCCTGAGCAACCTGGGCCTGCTGGACGTCGCCCGCGATGCGCTGGAAGGGCTGAATGTGGACCTCGAACGCATTCGCCTGCTCGAGCCGGACGCCGCGCTGGGCAATGGTGGCCTTGGCCGTCTGGCTGCGTGCTTCATGGAGAGCATGTCTACCCTGGGTATCGCTGCCCATGGTTACGGCATCCGCTACGAGCACGGGCTGTTCCGTCAGGCCGTGGTCGATGGCTGGCAGCAGGAACAGACCGAGAACTGGCTGGATTTCGGCAACCCCTGGGAGTTCGAGCGCGCCGAGGTGATCTACCCGATCAGCTTTGGCGGCAGTGTCGAAACGGTGCACGATGCAAGCGGTAGCCAGCGCCAGGTATGGTGGCCTGGCGAGACGGTGCGGGCGGTGGCCTACGACACGCCGGTAGTCGGCTGGCGCGGATCCAGCGTCAACACCCTGCGCCTGTGGCGCGCGCGCGCGCTGGAAGAGCTGCACCTGGAGCGCTTCAACGCCGGTGACCATTTGGGGGCTGTGGCTGAAGTGGCGCGTGCCGAGAGCATTTCGCGTGTGCTTTACCCCGCCGACAGTACCGAGGCCGGTCAGGAACTGCGCCTTCGCCAGGAGTACTTTTTCGTCTCGGCTTCGCTGCAGGACTTGCTGCGGCGCCACCTGAACATGCACAAGGACCTGCTCAACCTGCCTGATGCAGCGGCCATCCAGCTAAACGACACCCATCCCTCGATTGCGGTGGCGGAGCTGATGCGGTTGCTGGTGGATCAGCACGAAGTGCCTTGGGAAAAGGCCTGGGAACTGACCGTCGGCACGCTCGCCTACACCAACCATACCCTGTTGCCAGAAGCCCTGGAAACCTGGCCGGTAGCGCTGATGGAGCGCATGCTGCCGCGGCACATGCAGATTATCTACCTGATCAATGCCTACCATATCGATGCGTTGCGGGCCAAAGGCCTGCACGACTTCGACGTGCTGCGCGCGGTTTCGCTGATTGAGGAAGACAACGGCCGACGGGTGCGCATGGGCAATCTGGCGTTTCTCGGCTCGCACAGCGTCAACGGCGTGTCGGCGCTGCACAGCAAGTTGATGAAAAGCACGGTGTTCTCCGAGCTGCACAAGCTCTACCCGCAACGGATCAACAACAAGACCAACGGCATTACCTTCCGCCGCTGGTTGTACCAGTCCAACCCTCAACTGACCGAGATGCTGGTCGAGGCGCTTGGGCCGGAACTCAAGGACGACCCACAGACGCGTCTGGCGGGCCTGGTGCCGTTCGCCGAAAAAGCCGGTTTCCGCAAGCAGTTCGCTGCCCAGCGGCTGCACAGCAAGCGCGCCCTGGCCAGCATCATTCAGGATCGTATCGGCGTCACGGTCAACCCCGAGGCGCTATTCGACGTTCAGGTCAAACGTATTCACGAATACAAGCGCCAGTTGCTCAACCTGCTGCACACCGTTGCACTGTACCAGGCCATACGCAACGACCCTGGCACCAACTGGGTGCCGCGGGTGAAGATCTTCGCTGGCAAGGCTGCGGCCAGTTACCACCAGGCCAAACTGATCATCAAGCTGGCCAACGACATCGCCCGTGTGGTGAACAACGACCCGACGGTGCGCGGCCTGCTGAAGGTGGTGTTCCTGCCCAACTACAACGTCAGCCTGGCCGAGAGCATCATCCCGGCGGCGGACCTTTCCGAGCAGATATCCACCGCAGGTTACGAAGCTTCCGGTACCAGTAACATGAAGTTCGGCCTCAATGGTGCGCTGACCATCGGCACCCTGGATGGTGCCAATGTGGAGATGTGCGAACAGGTGGGGGCCGACAACATGTTCATCTTTGGCCTGACCGCGCAGCAGGTTGAAGCGCGCAAGCGTGCCGGTGATTTTGGCGCCAATGCCGCCATCGCTGCTTCCAACCGCTTGACCGATGTGTTGCAGGCCATTCGCAGTGGTGTGTTCTCGCCAGACGACCCGTCTCGGTACACCGGGTTGATCGACGGCCTGGTGGCCTACGATCGCTTCCTGGTGTGTGCCGATTTCGATGCCTACTGGGATGCCCAGCGGCGGGTCGAGGATCTGTGGCACACACCGCAGGAGTGGTGGCGCAAGGCGGTGCTCAATACCGCGCGGATGGGCTGGTTCTCCTCGGATCGGACTATTCGCGAGTATGCGACCGAGATCTGGAAGGCGCTGGACTGAGGCGGGCCTGTGCTGGCTTGTTCGCGGGTAAACCCGCGCCTACAGGGCCCTTATCCACCTGTAGGCGCGGGCGCGTCCGCGAATGGCCCCACAACCAGACCACCGGCCTGGCGAAGGCTGAACTACCGACCTATTGTGCCGTCTGAGAGCCGTGGCGAGTCTCATCACTCGCTAGCCCGTCACTCTCCCTGTAAACTGCGGGGGTTTTTCATCCCCCCAATCCGTTCGGAGCCATACATGTCCCGCGTTACCCTGAGTCGCTATCTGATTGAGCAGACCCGCAGCAACAATACCCCTGCCGATCTGCGCTTCCTGATCGAAGTGGTAGCGCGTGCGTGCAAGGAAATCAGCCATCACGTGTCCAAAGGCGCCCTCGGCGGTGTGCTGGGCAGCATGGGCACTGAAAACGTGCAGGGCGAGGTCCAGAAGAAACTGGACGTGATTTCCAACGATATCCTGCTGGAAGCCAACGAGTGGGGCGGTCACCTGGCTGGCATGGCTTCCGAAGAAATGGACAACGCGTACCAGATCCCGGGCAAGTACCCGAAAGGCGCCTACCTGCTGGTCTTCGACCCGCTGGACGGTTCGTCGAACATCGACGTCAACGTGTCGGTCGGTACCATCTTCTCGGTTCTGCGTTGCCCTAACCAGTACCTGAGCCAGAACGAAAGCCTCAACGAAGAAGCGTTCCTGCAGCCAGGTACCGAGCAGGTTGCTGCCGGTTATGCCATCTACGGCCCGCAGACCATGCTGATCCTGACCCTGGGCAACGGCGTCAAGGGCTTCACCCTGGATCGCGAACTGGGCAGCTTCGTGCTGACTCACGAAAACATCCGCGTACCGGAGACCACCGCCGAGTTCGCCATCAACATGTCCAACCAGCGCCACTGGGAAGCCCCGGTACAGCGCTATGTGGGCGAACTGCTGGCAGGCGAGACCGGCCCGCTGAAGAAGAACTACAACATGCGCTGGATCGCCTCGATGGTGGCCGACGTGCACCGCATCCTGACCCGTGGCGGCCTGTTCATGTACCCACGTGACGCCCGCGAACCAAGCAAGCCGGGCAAGCTGCGCCTGATGTACGAAGCCAACCCGATGTCGTTCATCATCGAACAGGCCGGTGGCGCTTCCACCAACGGTTACGATCGCATCCTCGACATCAAGCCAGAAAGCCTGCACCAGCGCGTGTCGGTGATTCTCGGCTCGAAGGAAGAGGTCGAGCGCGTCACCGCTTACCACAAGGAGTAAGTCATGCTCGCACCTTGGCAGCCGTTGCTGGAGTGGTGGTTCGGTTGGGGCACCAGTGCCCAGGCCGTGGCTGACGAGAAGAGCACGCTGTGGTTCGGCAAGCATTACGATGCCGAGGCCCATGCGCTGTTTGGCGACCTGGTCGAGCATGCCCTGGCGGGTGGGCTCGAAGAGTGGCAGCAAAGCCCGCAGGGCTGGCTGGGCCTGCTGATTTTGCTCGACCAGCTGCCACGCATGATCTACCGCGACACGCCGCGCGCCTTCGAGGGCGACCGGCGTGCCCAGGTGGTCGCCATGCAGGGCCTGCAGAAGGGCTGGGACTACCAGCTGCTGCCGATCCAGCGCGTGTTCGTGCTGCTGGTACTGGAGCATGCCGAAGTGCTGGACTGGCAGAACCTGTGCGTGGAGCGTTATCGAATGCTGCTGGACGAACAGCCCGAGGCCAACCGCCGGCTGTTTGAAGGCTTCCTCGACTATGCCGAGCAGCACCAGCGGGTAATTGCCCGCTTCGGGCGCTTCCCGCACCGCAACCTGGTGTTGGAGCGGCCGAGCACCAGCGAAGAGATGGACTTTTTGCTGGAGCCTGGGTCCCGGTTCTGAGGCCCAAGGGGCCTGCTGTGCAGGCATCGCGACGCAAGGCCGCTCCCATTGGGGGCGGCCTTTTTTATTGGGCGCATGATTAATGCTTTGTGATTAATCGCACAGTAGTGGCCATCCGACCAATGGTGTAGGGACATAGGGGGTGGGGCAGGGAACCTGGGAGGGATTTTCACGTCGAAGGTCACTGCAGGCCACTCGCCTGTATCATCTTTCAGGAGTGTCCCTTCATGTCGTTGCGTTCCCTCGCCCTGTTGTCGCTGTGCGTCGTGCTGACTGCCTGCAGCAAGATCAATCAGGAAAACTATTCCAAGATCAAGGCCGGTATGAACAAGGCCGAGGTCGAGCAGTTGCTCGGCACGCCGACCGAGTGTTCTGGCGCGTTGGGCATGAGCAGCTGCACCTGGGGGGACGAGAAGAGCTTCATCAGCGTGCAGTACGCAGCTGACAAGGTGCTGATGTATTCCGGGCAGGGCCTCAAATGAGGCGTGCGTACCTGCTGATGGGGGTATGCCTGGCGTTGCTGCTGGGCGGTTGTGCAGGTTCCGTGCACGACCCGCTGGCGCCGAAAACCGCCGGCCATGTCGACCTCAAGCGCTACCAGGGCAAATGGTACGAGCTGGCGCGCCTGCCCATGCGCTTCCAGGAAGGCTGCGAGCAGTCCGAGGCCCATTACAACCTCAGGCCTGATGGCAGTTATGGCGTGCTCAACCGCTGCCGCACCATGGGTGATGAATGGCTTCGCGCCGAAGGGCATGCGAATATCCAGGAGCCGGGGCACACCGACAAGCTATGGGTCGAGTTCGATAACTGGTTCACCAGGCTGGTACCAGGCGTGGCGCGGGGTGAGTACTGGATTCTTTATGTGGACGAGCACTACCGTACGGCCATCGTCGGCAGCCCGGACCGCAAATACCTTTGGATTCTGTCGCGCACACCGACACTGCCGGCCTGGGAGCGTGAGAACCTGCTGTCCAGGGCGCGGCAGCAGGGGTATGACACCAGCCGCTTGATCTGGCGGGCGTCCGATCAGCAAATAGTAAAAATGCATTGAGTTTTTTTTGGGGGTTGCGTTGCAACCCTTCGCGGGCAAGCCCGCTCCTACAGGTTCTGCGCTGAACCCTGGGCTGCCCCCAAGACATTTTGTGGGCAGTCCAACCTGTGGGAGCGGGCAAGCCCGCGAAGGGCTGCAATGCAGCCCCGATACACTCAGCCCAAAAGCTGGCGCAACACCTCGGCAAACGCCCGCCCGCTTTCTTCTTCTTGCGCATGCCGCCCCTGGCGCACCACCCAGTGCCCATTCACCATCACATCGCGCACCTGGCGATCGCCGCCGGCAAACAGCCAACGGTTGAGAATGGCATCACCCTCCGCCATGGCGATGTAGGGGTCCTGCCCATCGAGCACCAGCCAGTCGGCACGCTTGCCCACCGCCAACTCGCCGACCGCCTGCCCCAGCGCCTGTGCACCACCGGCCAACGCCGCGTCATACAGCGTGCGCCCGACCATCGGTTGGTCGCCGCGATACAGGCGGTTGCGCCGCTGGTCCCGCAGGCGCTGGCCATATTCCAGCCAGCGCAGCTCCTCCACCACGCTCAACGACACATGGCTGTCCGAGCCAATGCCCATACGTCCGCCCTGTGCCAGGAAGTCCACTGCCGGGAAGATCCCATCGCCCAGGTTGGCTTCGGTGGTCAGGCACAACCCGGCCACTGCGCCGCTGCGGGCCATGGCAGTGACTTCGTCCGGTTCGGCATGGGTAGCGTGTACCAGGCACCAGCGGCGGTCCACGTCCACGTGCTCGTACAGCCACTGCAGCGGGCGCAGGCCGCTCCAGGCCAGGCAGTCGTCGACTTCCTTCTGCTGTTCGGCGATGTGGATATGCACTGGGCACTGCCTGTCGCTGGCCGCCAACACTTCGGCGATCTGCCCAGGCGTTACCGCCCGCAGCGAGTGGAAGCACAGGCCCAGTTGCTGCGCCGGTTGCGCGGCCAGCAGCGGGGCGAGCTGGGCTTGCAGCTGCAGGTACTGCCCGGTGGAGTTGATGAAGCGCCGCTGCCCGTCGTTCGGCGCCTGGCCGCCAAAGCCTGCATGGCTGTACAGCACCGGCAGCAAGGTCAGGCCGATGCCGCTGTCGGCTGCGGCCGCGCTGATGCGTCTCGACAGCTCGGCCGGGTCGGCGTAGGGCTTGCCGGCCTGGTCGTGGTGCACGTAGTGGAACTCCGCCACCGAGGTATAACCGGCCTTGAGCATCTCGATGTACAACTGGCGGGCGATGACCTGAAGCTGCTCTGGGCTGATCTGCCCGACCAGGCGGTACATCAGGTCTCGCCAGGTCCAGAAACTGTCGTTGGGGTTGCCGGCAACTTCCGCCAGGCCTGCCATGGCGCGCTGGAAGGCATGCGAGTGCAAGTTGGGCATGCCGGGCAGCAGCGGGCCGGCCAGGCGCTCGGCGCCTTCGGCCGAAGCGCCAGGCTCGATGCTGGCCACGCGGCCATCGCTGGCGACCTCGATACGCACATGGCTGGCCCAGCCCGTAGGTAGCAGGGCGCGTTCGGCGAAGTAGGCTGACATCGGTGGAATCCTGTTATTGTTAACTTGTATATACATATACAGGCGTTTGCCTGCCGGGTAAACTGCGGCAAGCTACCGCTCATTTCATTTGCACAAGGATCCATCGCCGTGCCGACACCTCCTGTCTCCGTGCTGGTTGCCCAGATGGGCGAGGGCCCGGCGCCGCTCTACGCCCGGGTCAAACAGATGATCATCCAGCAGATCGACAACGGCAGCTGGCCACCGCATCACCGGGTACCTTCCGAGAGCGAGTTGGTCAACGAGCTGGGTTTCAGCCGCATGACCATCAACCGCGCCCTGCGTGAACTCACCGCCGAGGGCCTGCTGGTGCGCATGCAAGGGGTCGGCACCTTCGTGGCCGAGCCCAAGGGCCGTTCGGCGCTGTTCGAGGTCAATAACATTGCCGATGAAATTGCCGCGCGCGGGCACCAGCATAGCTGCCAGGTGATCACGCTTGCCGAAGAAGCGGCCGGCTCCGAGCGGGCGCTGGCTCTGGACATGCGTGAAGGTCAGCGGGTGTTCCATTCGCTGATCGTGCATTTCGAGAACGGCGTGCCGGTGCAGATCGAGGACCGCTACGTTAACGCGGCCATCGCCCCCGACTACCTCAAGCAGGACTTTACTCGGCAGACGCCTTACGCCTACCTGTCCCAGGTGGCGCCGTTGACCGAAGGTGAGCATGTGGTCGAGGCGATCCTGGCCGAGCCGGAAGAATGCCGCCTGTTGCAGATCGAGCGGGGCGAGCCTTGCCTGCTGATTCGTCGTCGCACCTGGTCCGGCCGCCAGCCGGTGACCGCTGCACGGCTGATCCACCCCGGTTCCCGTCATCGCCTGGAAGGACGTTTCAGCAAATGAGTCAGCTGCAGTTGTTGCGTGCGCACGATTACCCGCGCATGCCGTGGAAGAACGGTGGCGGTTTCACCGAAGAGATTACCCGCGACAGTGGCGAGGGCCTGGACGGTTTTGGCTGGCGTCTGTCGATTGCCGATATCGAAGAGTCGGGCGGGTTTTCCACCTTTGCCGGCTACCAGCGGATCATCACCGTGCTGCAGGGCGACGGCATGCGCCTGCTGGTCGACGGCCAGGCCAGTCGGCCATTGCTGGCGTTCGATGCGTTTGCGTTCAGCGGCGAGAGCCAGGTCAGCTGTAAGTTGCTGGGCGGGGCGATCCGCGATTTCAACCTGATCTATGCACCTGAGCGTTATCGGGCGCGGCTGCAGTGGCTGGATGGCACCAGCCGGGTGTACAGCTCGGCGTCGACGGTGTTGTTGTTTGCTGCCAGCAGCCATGTTGAGGTGACCATCGTGGGGCGTGAAACGCAGCGGCTAGGGTTGTATGACTGCCTGCGGCTGGAGGGCAATGACGAATTGCTTGGGCTGGAGGTTCAGGGGCGGTTTTGCTTGATTGAGCTCATTTCTCGCTGATGGGCTTGGCGATACATTTTCATCGCCTGTGAGATCGAGCGCCGCCCGCGCGGCGCTCGATTTATGCGCCGCCGCAAAACTCAAGCCGGACCGACGCTCGCTTCACCCCCCCCCAAAAAAAAATCAAAGCAGGAACAACAGGTCCGAATATTTTGGTTGTCCATGCTTGTACATACAAGTAAAGGTGTGTTTGTATATTGACCACGACATACCCGCCCGCGGACGACCGCAGAGGACCTTTCCCGTGACCGACAACAACAAATACCGTGACGTTGAAATCCGTGCCCCACGTGGCAACAAGCTGACCGCCAAAAGCTGGCTGACCGAAGCGCCACTGCGCATGCTGATGAACAACCTCGATCCGCAGGTCGCGGAAAACCCGAAAGAGCTGGTGGTATACGGCGGTATCGGCCGTGCCGCGCGCAACTGGGCGTGCTACGACAAGATCGTCGAAACCCTGACCCGCCTGGAAGACGACGAAACCCTGCTGGTGCAGTCGGGCAAGCCTGTCGGTGTGTTCAAGACCCACAGCAACGCACCGCGCGTGCTGATTGCCAACTCCAACCTGGTGCCACACTGGGCCAACTGGGAACACTTCAACGAACTGGACGCCAAGGGCCTGGCCATGTACGGCCAGATGACCGCCGGCAGCTGGATCTACATCGGCAGCCAGGGCATCGTCCAGGGCACCTATGAAACCTTCGTCGAAGCCGGTCGCCAGCACTACGGCGGCAGCCTGAAAGGCAAGTGGGTACTCACCGCTGGCCTGGGCGGCATGGGCGGCGCCCAGCCACTGGCCGCGACCCTGGCCGGGGCTTGCTCGCTGAACATCGAATGCCAGCAGAGCCGTATCGACTTCCGCCTGGAAACCCGCTACGTCGACGAGCAGGCCACTGACCTCGACGACGCTCTGGCACGCATCGCCAAGTACACCGCCGAAGGCAAGGCCATCTCCATCGCCCTGCACGGCAACGCCGCCGAAATCCTCCCAGAGCTGGTCAAACGTGGCGTGCGCCCGGACATGGTCACCGACCAGACCAGCGCCCACGACCCACTGAACGGCTACCTGCCTGCCGGCTGGACCTGGGAACAGTACCGCGACCGCGCGCAGACCGAACCAGCTGCAGTGGTCAAGGCTGCCAAGCAGTCGATGGCCGTGCACGTGCAGGCCATGCTGGACTTCCAGAAGCAGGGCATCCCGACCTTCGACTACGGCAACAACATCCGCCAGATGGCCAAGGAAGAGGGCGTGGCCAATGCCTTCGACTTCCCAGGCTTCGTCCCGGCCTACATCCGCCCACTGTTCTGCCGCGGGGTCGGCCCGTTCCGCTGGGCGGCGCTGTCCGGTGAAGCCGAGGACATCTACAAGACCGACGCCAAGGTCAAGGAACTGATCCCCGACGACGCCCACCTGCACCGCTGGCTGGACATGGCCCGCGAGCGCATCAGCTTCCAGGGCCTGCCGGCACGTATCTGCTGGGTGGGGCTGGGCCTTCGCGCCAAGCTGGGCCTGGCTTTCAACGAAATGGTCCGCAGCGGCGAGCTGTCGGCACCGGTGGTGATCGGCCGTGACCACCTCGACTCCGGCTCGGTATCCAGCCCGAACCGCGAAACCGAGGCCATGCGTGATGGTTCGGACGCTGTTTCCGACTGGCCGCTGCTCAACGCCCTGCTGAACACCGCAGGCGGCGCCACCTGGGTATCGCTGCACCACGGCGGTGGCGTGGGCATGGGCTTCTCGCAGCACTCGGGCATGGTCATCGTCTGCGACGGTACCGATGAGGCCGCCGAGCGCATCGCCCGGGTACTGACCAACGACCCAGGGACTGGCGTCATGCGTCACGCCGATGCCGGTTATGACATCGCCATCGACTGCGCCAAGGAGCAGGGCCTGGACCTGCCGATGATCACCGGCTGATCACCACGCTTTGGATCGCACCCTGCAAGGGGTGATACTGAACAACAAGAAGGAGCGCGCAGGCACCCACAAGCGGGCCTGCGGCTCCACGCGATTTGGAGTAGTAACGTGACCGAACTCACCCTCAAGCCTGGCACCCTGACCCTGGCCCAGCTGCGCGCGATCCATGCCGCGCCCGTGCGCCTGCAACTGGATGCCAGTGCCGCGCCGGCCATCGACGCCAGCGTCGCCTGTGTCGAGCAGATCATTGCCGAAGACCGTACTGCGTACGGCATCAACACGGGTTTCGGCCTGCTGGCCTCGACCCGCATCGCCAGCCATGACCTGGAGAACCTGCAGCGTTCGCTGGTGCTGTCCCACGCCGCCGGTATCGGCGCGCCGCTGGATGACGACCTGGTGCGGTTGATCATGGTACTGAAGATCAACAGCCTCAGCCGTGGTTTCTCCGGCATCCGCCGCAAAGTCATCGACGCGCTGATTGCCCTGGTCAACGCCGAAGTCTACCCGCACATCCCGCTGAAAGGCTCGGTCGGCGCATCCGGTGACCTTGCGCCGCTTGCGCATATGTCGCTGGTGCTGCTGGGTGAAGGCAAGGCACGCTACAAGGGCCAGTGGCTGCCGGCCACCGAGGCCTTGGCGATTGCCGGCCTCGAGCCACTGACCCTGGCCGCCAAAGAGGGCCTGGCCCTGCTCAACGGTACCCAGGCCTCCACCGCCTATGCCTTGCGTGGCCTGTTCCAGGGCGAAGACCTGTATGCCGCTGCCATCGCCTGCGGTGGCCTGAGCGTCGAAGCTGCGCTGGGCTCGCGTTCGCCGTTCGATGCGCGTATCCACGAAGTGCGTGGCCAGCGTGGCCAGATCGACACCGCTGCCTGCTTCCGTGACCTGCTGGGCGACTCCAGCGAAGTGTCGCTGTCGCACAAGAACTGCGACAAGGTCCAGGACCCGTACTCGCTGCGCTGCCAGCCGCAGGTCATGGGTGCCTGCCTGACCCAGCTGCGCCAGGCCGCCGAGGTACTGGGCATCGAAGCCAACGCCGTGTCGGACAACCCGCTGGTGTTCGCTGCCGAAGGTGATGTGATCTCCGGCGGCAACTTCCACGCCGAACCGGTGGCCATGGCCGCCGACAACCTGGCCCTGGCCATCGCCGAAATCGGTTCGCTCAGCGAGCGCCGCATCTCGCTGATGATGGACAAGCACATGTCCCAATTGCCGCCGTTCCTGGTGGAAAACGGTGGGGTCAACTCTGGCTTCATGATCGCCCAGGTCACCGCTGCCGCCCTGGCAAGCGAGAACAAAGCGCTGTCGCACCCGCACAGCGTCGACAGCCTGCCAACTTCGGCCAACCAGGAAGACCACGTGTCGATGGCCCCGGCTGCCGGCAAGCGCCTGTGGGAAATGGCCGAAAACACCCGTGGCGTGCTGGCCATCGAATGGCTGGGCGCGTGCCAGGGCCTGGACCTGCGCAAAGGCCTGAAGACTTCGGCCAAGCTGGAGCAAGCGCGCCAGGCGCTGCGCAGCGAGGTGCCGCATTACGACCGTGACCGTTTCTTCGCGCCGGATATCGAAAAGGCCGTGGACCTGTTGGCCAAGGGTAGTCTGACCGGCTTGCTGCCGGCGGGTGTGCTGCCAAGCCTGTAATGCCCCTTGGGGCCGCTTGGCGGCCCTTCGCGGTCAAGCCTGCTCTACACAGCTTGCGATCTGCAAACGCTATCCATGTAGGAGCGGGCTTGCCCGCGAAGGGGCTGCGCAGCAGCCGCTCAATCTCACGACCACAAAAACAATTCAAGGACGTGACATGCAACAAGCTCAAGGTCTCAAGCGCGGGCTAAGTGCCCGCCACATCCGTTTCATGGCCCTCGGCTCCGCCATCGGCACCGGCCTGTTCTACGGTTCTGCCTCGGCCATCCAGATGGCAGGCCCGGCCGTGCTGCTGGCCTACCTGATCGGCGGCGCCGCCGTGTTCATGGTCATGCGCGCCCTTGGCGAAATGGCCGTGCACAACCCGGTGGCCGGCTCCTTCGGCCACTACGCCACGACCTACCTCGGCCCCATGGCCGGTTTCATCCTTGGCTGGACCTACGCTTTCGAGATGGTCATCGTCGCCATCGCCGACGTCACCGCGTTCGGTATCTACATGGGCTTCTGGTTCCCGGAGGTAGCCCGCTGGATCTGGGTGCTGGGCATCGTTTTCCTGATCGGCGGCCTCAACCTGTGCAACGTCAAGGTATTCGGCGAAATGGAATTCTGGTTGTCGCTGCTCAAGGTCGGCGCCATCGTGGCGATGATCCTGGCCGGCCTCGGCATCATGGCCTTCGGTTTCAGCCAGGTGGGTACCGGGCATGCCGTAGGCATGAGCAACCTGTTCGACCACGGCGGCTTCATGCCTAACGGCGTGGGGGGCTTGATTGCGTCGTTTGCCGTGGTGATGTTCGCCTTCGGCGGTATCGAGATCATCGGCGTCACCGCCGGTGAGGCAAAAGACCCGCAGCGCGTCATTCCCAAAGCGATCAACGCGGTGCCACTGCGTATCCTGCTGTTCTACGTGCTCACCCTGTTCGTGCTGATGTGCCTGTACCCATGGCCGCAGATCGGTAGCCAGGGCAGCCCGTTCGTGCAGATCTTCAGCAACCTGGGCATTGGCTCTGCCGCTGCCGTGCTGAACGTCGTGGTGATTTCCGCTGCCATCTCTGCCATCAACAGCGACATCTTTGGCGCTGGCCGCATGATGTATGGCCTGGCCCAGCAAGGCCACGCCCCGCGCGGCTTCAGCAAGTTGTCGAAACATGGCGTACCGTGGATGACCGTCGTGGTGATGGGGGCTGCGCTGCTGATCGGCGTATTGCTCAACTACCTGATCCCGGAAAATGTGTTCCTGCTGATTGCCTCGATCGCCACCTTCGCCACGGTGTGGGTGTGGCTGATGATCCTGCTCACCCAGGTAGCCATGCGCCGCAGCATGAGCCGCGAGGAAGTGGCACAGCTCAAGTTCCCGGTACCGTTCTGGCCATACGGCCCGGCCATGGCCATTGCGTTCATGGTGTTCATCTTTGGCGTGCTCGGTTACTTCCCGGACACCCAGGCGGCATTGATCGTCGGCGTGATCTGGGTGGTGTTCCTGGTGGCGTCCTACCTGCTGTGGTGCAAGCCGCGCGCAGGGCAGGGCCAGCCGGTAGCGGAGCCGGCAGAGTTGCACCGCTAGCAAAGGAGATTGTGCATGAGAACCCTCTGGCAGCATTGCCATGTTGCAACCATGGCCGATGGCCGTTACTCGGCCATCGAGGACGCGGCGATCGTCACCAGCGCCGGGCTGATCGAGTGGATAGGCCCGCGCGCCGAACTGGCACCGGTCGAAGCTGACCGCACGGTTGACCTGGGGGGTGCCTGGGTCACCCCCGGGCTGATCGACTGCCACACCCATGCGGTGTTCGGTGGCAACCGCAGCGGCGAGTTCGAGCAGCGCCTGCAGGGCGTGAGCTATGCCGAAATCGCCGCGCAGGGCGGGGGTATCGCGAGTACCGTGCGGGCTACCCGGGCGGCAAGCGAAGACGAGCTGTTCGCCAGTGCTCGCCAGCGCGTTCAGGCATTGATGCGCGATGGCGTGACCACCCTCGAGGTCAAGTCCGGCTACGGCCTGGACTTGGCCAATGAGCGCAAGATGCTGCGAGTGGCCCGGCGCCTGGCCGACGAGCTGCCGCTGACGGTGCGTGCCACGTGCCTGGCGGCGCACGCTTTGCCCCCGGAGTACGCGGGTCGGGCCGACGACTACATCGCGCACATCTGTGACGAAATGTTGCCGGCCCTGGCCGGCGAAGGCCTGGTGGATGCGGTGGATGCCTTCTGCGAACACCTCGCGTTCTCGCCGGCCCAGGTCGAGCGGCTGTTCATCAAGGCGCGCGAACTGGGCCTGCCGGTCAAGCTGCATGCCGAACAGCTGTCATCGTTGCACGGCTCAAGCCTTGCCGCGCGTTACCAGGCACTGTCGGCTGACCACCTGGAGTTCATGACAGAGGAGGACGCCGTGGCCATGGCAAACGCCGGCACGGTCGCCGTGCTGTTACCGGGTGCTTTCTACTTCCTGCGTGAAACCCAGCTGCCGCCAATGGATGCATTGCGCCGCCACGGGGTAAAGATTGCCCTGGCCAGCGACCTCAACCCCGGCACCTCGCCAGGCTTGTCGCTGCGGTTGATGCTGAACATGGGCTGCACCTGCTTCCGCATGACACCGGAAGAGGCCCTGGCAGGCGTTACAGTGCACGCCGCCACGGCGCTGGGCCTGGGTGACAGTCACGGCTCGCTGCAAGTGGGCAAGGTGGCCGACTTCGTTGCCTGGCAAATCGAACGCCCCGCCGACCTGGCCTACTGGCTGGGTGGCGACCTGCCCAAGCGCGTAGTGCGCATGGGCCACGAAATCTCCAACTGAGCGAGGCACGATGGACAAGGTATTGAGTTTTCACCAAGGTCGCCTGCCGCTACTGATCAGCATGCCGCACGCTGGCTTGCGTCTGACCGACGCCGTGCGCGACGGCCTGGTCGACCAGGCGCAAAGCTTGCCGGACACCGACTGGCACATCCCGCAGTTGTACGACTTTGCCCGTGACTTGGGTGCCAGCGTGGTAGCCGCAGAGTACTCACGCTTCGTCATCGACCTGAACCGTCCGGACGACGACAAGCCGCTGTACGCCGGCGCCACCACGGGCTTGTACCCGGCGACCTTGTTCGGCGGCGAACCCCTCTTCAAAGACGGGCTGGCGCCGTCTGGCGAAGAGCGCAAACGCTATCTGGAGCAAATCTGGCGCCCTTATCACGCGACCATTCGTCGTGAACTGGACCGCTTGCGTGAGCAGTTTGGCTATGCGCTGCTGTGGGATGCCCATTCGATCCGTTCGCTGATCCCGCACCTGTTCGACGGCAAGCTACCGGACTTCAACCTGGGTACTTTCAACGGCGCCAGTTGCGATCCGGCACTGGCTGAGCGGCTGGAGGGTGTGTGCGCCGAGGTGCAAGGTTACAGCCATGTGCTTAATGGTCGGTTCAAAGGCGGTCACATCACCCGGCATTATGGCGACCCGGCCAACCATATCCATGCTGTGCAACTGGAGCTGGCGCAAAGCACCTATATGGAGGAAGTCGAGCCGTTTGCCTACCGGGAAGACTTGGCGCAACCGACGCAAGCGGTCTTGAGGCAGCTTCTGCAAGCGCTGCTGGCCTGGGGCGACGCGCGTTACAAGCGTTGAGTGGAGGCGGCGACGCTATTGGCGTCGCCAGGCACCGTGGGAGGCAGTTGCCGGAAATCTGCGCAATGGCCCATTCGCGCCGTTCGAACGCGTCAGCAAGGACGGTGCTGAAAGCGCAATTCAGGTTTATGATGGCCCACGGCCGAATAATCCTCACACGGAGTGCGCAATGCAGACCCTCTACCCGCAGATCAAACCCTACGCCAGGCACGATCTGGCCGTGGAAGCGCCGCACGTGCTTTATGTCGACGAAAGCGGCTCGCCGGAAGGTCTGCCCGTGGTGTTCATCCACGGAGGCCCTGGCGCTGGCTGCGACGCCCAGAGCCGCTGCTACTTTGATCCCAACCTGTACCGCATCATCACCTTCGACCAGCGCGGCTGTGGCCGCTCCACGCCCCATGCGAGCCTGGAGAACAACACCACCTGGCACCTGGTCGAAGACCTGGAGCGCATTCGCGAACACCTTGGCATAGACAAGTGGGTGCTGTTCGGTGGCTCTTGGGGCTCGACCCTGGCCCTGGCCTACGCTCAGGCTCACCCAGAACGCGTGCACGGCCTGATCCTGCGCGGCATCTTCCTGTGCCGGCCGCAGGAAATCGAGTGGTTCTACCAGGAAGGCGCCAGCCGCCTGTTCCCCGACTACTGGCAGGACTACATCGCACCGATTCCACCGGAGGAACGCGGCGACCTGGTCAGGGCCTTCCACAAACGCCTGACCGGTAACGACCAGATCGCCCAGATGCACGCCGCCAAGGCGTGGTCCACCTGGGAAGGCCGTACCGCCACCCTGCGCCCCAACCCGCTGGTGGTCGACCGCTTTTCCGAACCGCAGCGGGCGCTGTCGATCGCCCGCATCGAATGCCACTACTTCATGAACAACGCCTTCCTCGAACCGGACCAGCTGATCCGCGATCTGCCCAAAATCGCCCACCTGCCGGCGGTGATCGTGCATGGGCGCTACGATGTGATCTGCCCATTGGACAACGCCTGGGCGTTGCACCAGGCCTGGCCGAACAGTGAGTTGAAAGTGATCCGTGACGCCGGTCACGCGGCTTCCGAGCCTGGTATCACCGATGCCTTGGTGCGTGCCGCCGACCAGATGGCCCGGCGCCTGCTCGACCTGCCTCTGGAAGAAGCATGAGGGGCCTGCTGCAGCGCGTGCGCGGTGCGCGGGTTGAAGTGGCGGGGGAGGTGGTCGGCGCCATCGACCAAGGGTTGCTGGTGCTGGTCGCGGTCGAGCCTGAAGATTCCCGTGAACAGGCCGATAAGCTGTTGCACAAGCTGCTGAACTACCGTGTGTTCAGTGACGAGCAGGGCAAGATGAACCTGTCGCTCAAGGATGTCGGGGGTGGCCTGCTACTGGTGTCACAGTTCACCTTGGCGGCCGACACCCGCAACGGCATGCGCCCAAGCTTCTCGACCGCAGCGCCACCGGCCCTCGGCGCCGAGTTGTTCGACTATCTTTTGCAACAGGCAAAAGCTCAGCACGCCGACGTGGCCAGCGGCCGTTTCGGCGCGGATATGCAGGTGCACCTGGTCAATGATGGGCCCGTAACATTTATGTTACAAATATGACGTCAAAAAACCCGTTGTTCACAGGAAAACAAGGGGTTTTGTACGATAAATAGTTGCTCCAGCCTGATGCGTTGTCACGCAACCTGCTGGATAATCGCGCGCTGCATGGACCTGCGTTCGTAGGTCCGTTTCACTCTGACTCGAGCATTGTCTGGATCCGTTTGGGGAATCATTACGCCCTCGCGGGGTCCGAACAGTGCTCGCCAACCCGGCATTTGTCGCTGGCCGTTGGTTTCATGATCTGTTTTCGGCGAGGGTTGCTCGTGATTGTTAGTCCCCAAAAAGCATCAAGAATCCCCAGCGTCGGGCTACGCAAGGCGCTGATGGCCAGTGTGGCTCTGGTCGGCCTGATGAGCGCGGGCCAGCTGTGGGCATTCAATCTTGACGATGTTGCTGCCAAGGCAAAGGATCTGGCCGGCCAGAAGTACGACGCGCCCAAAAGCAACCTGCCGGCCGTGTTCCGCGACATGAAGTTCGCGGACTACCAGAAAATCCGTTTCCTGCAGGAAAAGGCCGAGTGGGCCAAGGACAAGACCCCGTTCAAACTGTCGTTCTATCATCAGGGCATGCACTTCGACACCCCGGTGAAAATCAACGAGGTCACCGCCACCAAGGTCGAGGAAATCAAGTACGACCCGGACCGCTTCGAGTTCGGTGACGTGCCGCACGACCCGGAAACCACCAAAAACCTCGGTTATGCCGGTTTCCGCGTGCTGTACCCGATCAACAAGGCCGACAAGCAGGACGAGATCATGACCCTGCTTGGCGCCAGCTATTTCCGCGTAGTCGGCAAGGGCCACGTGTACGGTCTGTCTGCCCGTGGCCTGGCCATCGACACCGCCCTGCCGTCGGGCGAAGAATTCCCGCGCTTCACCGAGTTCTGGGTTGAAAAGCCCAAGCCAGCCGACAAGCACCTGGTGATCTACGCGCTGCTGGATTCGCCGCGCTCTACCGGCGCCTACAAGCTGACCTTGCGTCCAGGCAACGACACCGTGGTCGACGTGCAGTCCCGCGTGTTCCTGCGTGACCATGTCAGCCGCCTGGGCATTGCGCCGCTGACCAGCATGTACCTGTTCGGCCCCAACCAGCCGTCCAAGGTGCTCAACTACCGCCCGGCCCTGCATGACTCCGAAGGCCTGTCGATCCATGCCGGCAACGGCGAGTGGCTGTGGCGCCCGCTGAACAACCCGAAACACCTGGCTGTAAGTAACTTCAGCGTCGAGAACCCGCGTGGTTTCGGCCTGATGCAGCGTCAGCGTGCTTTCAGCGACTACGAAGACCTCGACGACAACTACCAGAAGCGCCCAAGCGCCTGGATCGAGCCGAAGGGTGACTGGGGCAAGGGTAGCGTCGACCTGGTCGAAATCCCGACCGCCGATGAGACCAACGACAATATCGTGGCCTTCTGGAGCCCGGAGAAACTGCCGGAGCCAGGCAAGCCGTTCGAGTACGCCTACCGCCTGCACTGGACCATCGACGAGCCGAAGTTCCAGGCCCCTGACCTGGGCTCGGTCAAGCAGACCCTGCGTTCCACGGGTGACGTCAAGCAGTCCAACCTGATCCGCCAGCCAGATGGCAGCGTGGCATTCCTGGTCGACTTCGCCGGCCCGGCGCTTGCCGCCCTGCCGGAAGACACCGCCGTGCGCAGCCAGATCAGCGTGGGCGACAACGCCGAGGTGGTCGAGAACAATTTGCGCTATAACCCTGAGACCAAGGGCTGGCGCCTGACCCTGCGCCTGAAGGTCAAGGAAGCCAACAAGTCGACCGAAATGCGCGCCGCACTGGTGCGTGATGTACCGGTCGAGCCCGCCAAGCCTGCCCAGGACGCCAAGCAGGACAAAGCCGCAGCCAAGCATGCCAAGGCCGAGAAAGCCGTCAAGGCTGAGCAATCTGCCAAGGCCGAACAACCTGCCGCCGATGCGGCGCCCACCAACGGGGCCCCGGCCACCACCGAGAAGGTGCTGACCGAGACCTGGAGCTATCAGTTGCCTGCCGATGAGTAACTCAAGCGCAAGGCCGGAATCGCTTGGCGAGTACCTGGCCCACCTACCCCTGAGCGACGAGCAGCGGGCTGAACTTGCCAGCTGCACCTCGTTCAGTGAGCTACACCAACGCTTGGCGGCCAACCCGGCCGCCAGCTCTGCCGAGGCCGTGCAGGCCTCGGTGGGCCCGCGCCTGACCGTGGGCAGCGCCGCCGAGCTGGAAGACGCCGAAATGCTCGGCGTTGACGGCAGCGGTCGCCTGTGCCTGAAGATCGCCCCGCCGATCAAGCGCACCAAGGTCGTGCCCGAGCCATGGCGCACCAATGTGCTGATCCGCATGTGGCGACGCATGACCGGCCGCCCCAACGCCCCGCAGCCGCCCAAGCGCGAGCTGCCGCCGGCCCGCTGGCGCACGGTTGGCTCGATCCGCCGTTACATCCTGCTGGCGCTGATGATCGGCCAGACCATCGTCGCTGGCTGGTACATGAAAGGCATCCTGCCGTACCAGGGCTGGTCGTTCGTGGACTTTGACGAAATCGTCAACCAGCCGCTGTGGGACACGGTGGTGCAGGTGTGGCCGTATGCCCTGCAAACTTCCATCCTGATCCTCTTCGGCATCCTGTTCTGCTGGGTGTCGGCGGGCTTCTGGACCGCGCTGATGGGCTTCCTCGAGCTGCTCACCGGGCGCGACAAATACAAGATTTCCGGCAGCAGCGCAGGCAACGAGCCGATCGCGCCCGAGGCGCGTACCGCGCTGGTGATGCCGATTTGCAACGAAGACGTGCCGCGGGTGTTCGCCGGCCTGCGCGCAACGTTCGAGTCGGTGGCTGCCAGCGGCAACCTCGACCGGTTCGACTTCTTTGTGCTCAGCGACACCAACGACACCGACATTGCCGTGGCCGAGCAACAGGCCTGGCTGGATGTGTGCCGCGAAACCAAAGGCTTTGGCCGCATCTTCTACCGCCGCCGTCGGCGCCGTGTGAAGCGCAAGAGCGGCAACCTCGACGACTTCTGCCGTCGCTGGGGTGGCGAGTACAAGTACATGGTTGTGCTCGACGCCGACAGCGTCATGAGTGGCGAGTGCCTGAGCAGCCTGGTGCGCCTGATGGAGGCCAACCCGGACGCCGGCATCATCCAGACCGGGCCGAAAGCCTCGGGCATGGACACCCTGTATGCACGCATGCAGCAGTTCGCTACCCGCGTGTACGGCCCACTG
This sequence comes from Pseudomonas sp. FW305-E2, assembly GCF_058782925.1. Taxonomy (NCBI): domain Bacteria; kingdom Pseudomonadati; phylum Pseudomonadota; class Gammaproteobacteria; order Pseudomonadales; family Pseudomonadaceae; genus Pseudomonas; species Pseudomonas sp. FW305-E2. The sequence goes on from NZ_JBYSYE010000040.1 coordinate 26,096, forward strand.
TTCACTGCCGGTCTGCACTTCTGGCAGTTGGGTGAGTCGCACTACTGGGGCCACAACGCGATCATCCGCATGAAGCCGTTCATCGAGCACTGCGCCCTGGCGCCGTTGCCGGGCAAGGGCGCGTTCGCCGGTGCCATCCTTTCCCACGACTTCGTCGAAGCCGCGCTGATGCGCCGTGCCGGCTGGGGTGTGTGGATTGCCTACGACTTGCCGGGCAGCTACGAAGAACTGCCGCCAAACCTGCTCGACGAGCTCAAGCGCGACCGCCGCTGGTGCCACGGCAACCTGATGAACTTCCGCCTGTTCCTGGTCAAGGGTATGCACCCGGTTCACCGTGCGGTGTTTCTCACCGGGGTGATGTCTTACCTGTCGGCGCCGCTGTGGTTCCTGTTCCTGGTGCTGTCGACCGCGCTGCTGGCGACCAACACGCTGATGGAGCCGCAGTATTTCATCGAGCCGTACCAGCTTTACCCGCTGTGGCCGCAGTGGCACCCGGAGAAGGCTGTGGCGCTGTTCTCCACCACCATTGTGCTGCTGTTCCTGCCCAAGCTGCTTAGCGTCATCCTGATCTGGGCCAAGGGCGCCGTCGAGTACGGTGGACGCGTCAAGGTCACCTTGTCGATGCTGATGGAGATGCTGTTCTCCATGTTGCTGGCACCGGTACGCATGATCTTCCACACCCGCTTCGTGCTGGCCGCGTTCCTCGGCTGGGCTGCGACCTGGAACTCGCCGCAGCGTGACGACGACTCCACGCCGTGGGGCGAAGCGGTGCGCCGGCATGGCCCGCAGACGCTGCTGGGCGTTGCCTGGGCCGCACTGGTGGCGTGGTTGAACCCGAGCTTCCTGTGGTGGCTGGCGCCTATCGTCGGTTCGCTGGTGCTGTCGATCCCGGTATCGGTGATTTCCAGCCGCACCCGCCTGGGCCTGGCGGCCAAGGATGAGAAGCTGTTCCTCATCCCAGAGGAATACGCCACGCCACAAGAACTGTTGGCTACCGACCAGTACACCCACGAAAACCGCTGGCATGCCTTGCATGATGGTTTCGTGCGGGCCGTGGTCGACCCGCGGCAGAACGCCCTGGCTTGCGCCATGGCCACTGCCCGCCATGGCCAGGCGGCACCGATCGAAGCGTTGCGTGCCGAGCGCGTTGCCAAGGCAATTGAAGTCGGGCCAAAAGGCCTGGACCTCAATACTCGCCTGGCTCTGCTCAGCGACCCGGTGGCACTGAGCCGCCTGCACGAGCAGGTGTGGGCCGAGCACAATGCGGCCTGGATCGATGTGTGGCGTGCGTCGATCAACAATGACCCGCATTCGCCGCTGTTGCCGTTGCACCCGGAAAACGCAGGCCAACCGGCACTCGTCGGCGCCTGATCGGGCCTGTTCGCGGCGGTTCGGCGCCCCGGTGGACCCGCCCCTACGGGGCGCCTGATAGGGCCTCTTCGCGGGTGAACCTGCTCCTGCCAGGGATACACATTCCCTTGTAGGAGCGGGTTCACCCGCGAAGCTTTTTGGCCTAGCCCCCTCATTTTGGCCAACAAAGTCCCCCCGCGGCTCTAGGTCCTCGGGCCGCCATGCGTTAGCATCCCTCTCCGATACGACGCTTCGGCCAGTACGGCCGTGCCAACACAATAAGATTCGCTACTTTTCTTGCTAGGGGACTTGGTGATGATCAAGAAATACCTTTCGCGACTGCTGGTCGGTGTGACCGCCCTGGTCGCCGTGACCGCGGCCCAGGCGGGCGCCATCGATGACGCGGTCAAGCGCGGTACCTTGCGGGTGGGCATGGACCCAACCTACATGCCGTTCCAGATGACCAACAAACGTGGCGAGATCATCGGCTTCGAAGTCGATATCCTCAAAGCCATGGCCAAGTCCATGGGCGTGAAGTTCGAGGCAGTGTCCACCGCCTATGACGGCATCATCCCGGCCTTGCTGACCGACAAGTTCGACATGATCGGCAGCGGCATGACCCTGACCCAGGAGCGCAACCTGCGCCTGAACTTCAGCGAACCCTTCATCGTGGTTGGCCAGACCCTGCTGATCCGCAAGGAGCTGGCTGGCGAGATCAAGTCGTACAAGGACCTGAACAACGAGAAGTACCGCCTGACGTCCAAGCTTGGCACCACCGGCGAAATGGTGTCCAAGAAGCTGATCAGCAAAGCCAAGTACCACGGTTACGACAACGAGCAGGAAGCGGTGATGGACGTGGTCAATGGCAAGGCCGACGCCTTTGTCTATGACGCGCCGTACAACGTGGTGGCGGTAGAGAAAGCCGGCGCCGGCAAGCTGCTGTTCCTCGAAGAACCCTTCACCTACGAGCCGCTGGCCTTCGGCCTGAAGAAAGGCGACTACGACAGCATCAACTTCATCAACAACTTCCTGCACCAGATCAAGCACGACGGGACCTACGATCGTATTCACGATAAGTGGTTCAAGAACAAGGACTGGCTGAAGGAAATGGAATAAGGCTCAGGCCACAAGCCCGGCTTTATGACCCCGACGCGCAGGCAAACCCTGCGCGTTCGCATTTACGGAAGTACCCCACGTGATCAAACACAAGAAAGCCCAGTGGCCTTGGCATGGGTTGACTGCCCTGGTCCTGGTAGGCCTGGCGCTCAGCCTTTACATGGCCACCTCGATGATTTCCTACGAGTGGCGCTGGAACCGCGTACCGCAGTACTTCGCCTACAAGGCCGAGGAAACACAACGCGCTGCCGGCTACGGCACTGTGCAGGAAATCGTCATCTCCGGTGACAACGCTCGCGTCACGCTGAAGGACGAAAGTGGTGCCGAGCAAGTGCTCGATGTGGCCAAGGACAGCCTGCAACTGAGCCGCGGCGACGATGTTGCCGAAGGCGACCAGATTGGGGTAACCCGCCATTGGGCCGCTGGCCCGCTGGCATGGGGCCTGTGGACCACCTTGTGGATCTCGGTGGTGTCCGGGGCGCTGGGCCTGGTGATCGGCCTGTTCGCCGGATTGTGCCGGTTGTCGAACAACCCGACCCTGCGCGACCTGTCGACCGTGTATGTCGAGCTGGTGCGCGGCACGCCGCTGCTGGTGCAGATCTTCATCTTCTACTTCTTCATCGGCACCGTGCTCAACCTGTCCCGCGAGTTTGCCGGGGTAGCGGCGCTGGCATTGTTTACTGGTGCTTACGTGGCCGAAATCGTCCGTGCAGGCGTGCAGTCGATCGCCAAGGGCCAGAACGAGGCTGCGCGGTCGCTGGGCCTGAACGCTGGCCAGTCGATGCGCCATGTGATCTTGCCGCAGGCGTTCAAGCGCGTGCTTCCGCCCCTGGCCGGCCAGTTCATCAGCCTGGTCAAGGACACCTCGCTGGTGTCGGTGATCGCCATCACCGAACTGACCAAGAGTGGCCGTGAGGCCATCACCACCTCGTTCTCTACCTTCGAGATCTGGTTCTGCGTGGCAGGCCTGTACCTGCTGATCAACCTGCCGCTGTCGCACATTGCCAGCCGGCTCGAGCGGAGGCTTGCGCAAAGTGATTGAAGTCCGTGATTTGCTGAAAGTCTTCGACACCCGTGGCCAGGTGGTAAGGGCTGTGGATAACGTCACCACTCAGGTCGCCAAGGGCGAAGTGGTGGTCGTGCTCGGCCCGTCGGGGTCGGGCAAATCGACGTTCCTGCGCTGCCTAAACGGCCTGGAGCATTTCGACCAAGGCCATGTGGCCATCGATGGCCTGCAACTGGCCGACCCTAAGACCGACATCAATGCCTACCGCCGCGAAGTTGGCATGGTGTTCCAGCACTTCAACCTGTTCCCGCACATGACTGTGCTGGAAAACCTGTGCCTGGCGCAGAAGGTGGTGCGCAAGCGCAACAAGGCTGACCGCGAGGCCAAGGCCCGGGCGCTGCTGGAAAAGGTCGGTATCGCGCAGAAGGCCAACGAATTCCCGTCCCGGCTTTCTGGCGGCCAGCAGCAGCGGGTCGCGATTGCCCGGGCCCTGGCGATGGACCCGAAAGTGATGCTGTTCGACGAGCCTACCTCGGCGCTCGACCCGGAAATGGTCGGTGAGGTGCTGGACGTGATGAAGACCCTGGCCCAGGAAGGCATGACCATGGTTTGTGTCACCCACGAAATGGGCTTCGCCCGCGAAGTGGCTGACCGCGTGCTGTTCTTCGACCACGGCAAACTGCTGGAAGATTCGGCCCCGGCCGCGTTCTTCGCTGCACCGAAAGACCCGCGTGCGCAGGCGTTCCTGCGCCAGGTGCTGTAACCGCGCTGGCTTCTTCGCGGGCAAGCTCGCTCCTGCATGTCCACCACTGCCTTGATGGGGGTGATGTACCTGTGTGAGCGGGCTTGCCCGCGAAGAGGGCGAGGCGAAATCAGAGGCTGAACCGCCCCACCATCCCCCGCAATTGCTGCCCCAGATGCTCCAGTTCTCCACTCGAGGCTGCCGTCTGCTCACTGGCCGCGCTGGTCTGATCCGAAACATCCCGCACATTGATCACACTTCGGTTGATCTGCTCGGCCACCACGCTCTGCTCTTCACTGGCGGTGGCGATCTGTTGGTTCATGCCCTGAATGCTCGATACCGTGTCGGTGATCTGGCTCAGTGCGTGCCCGGCCCTGCGGCTCAGCTCCACGCTCTGTTCGGTCAGGCTCTTGCTGCTGTCCAGCAAGCGGGTCACTTCGTCGGTACCGTTGTGCAGACTGTCGATCAGTTGGCCGATCTCTTCGGTCGCCGTCGACGTGCGCTGTGCCAGGCCACGCACCTCATCGGCCACCACGGCAAAGCCGCGCCCGGCTTCACCAGCCCGTGCCGCTTCGATCGCTGCGTTCAGCGCCAACAGGTTGGTCTGTTCGGACACCGACTTGATCACATCGAGAATGCTGCCAATCCGCTGGCTCTCGCCTGCCAGGTGCTGCATGGCCGCCAGGCAATGGTCCATCTGCCCGGCCAGCTGTTCGATACGGCCGATGGCTTCGGCGACGACCTGGTCACCCACCTGGGCCTGCTGGTCAGCGCTGGTCGCGGCCAGCGAGGCTTGCTCGGCGTTCTGTGCCACTTCCTGCACAGTGGCGCTCATCTGGTTCATGGCAGTCGCCACCTGGTCAGTTTCCTCGCGCTGCTGATTGATGCGCAGCTTGGTGTCTTCGCTACTGGCCGCCAACTGTGTGGCGGCCTGTGACAGCTGGCCGACACCCTGATCAATGCCACCGATCAGCTCGCGCAGGCTCAAGGTCATCTCGCGCATGCTGGTTTGCAGCTGGCCCATTTCGTCGCGACGTTGCACGCTGTCGACCTGGCTCAGGTCACCCTTGGCGATGCGGGCAGCCACGGCCAGTGTCTGGCGCAACGGCTGGGTGATCTGCAAGGTGATCAGCCAGGCGGCCAGCGCCCCTACCACCATGGCCAGCAGCGCCACACTGGTCAGCAGCGACCGGGCGGCCAGGGCCTCACTGTCGCGTTGTTCGACCTTGCGTTTGCCCAGTTCGAGGCTCACCGTTCGCAGCTCGTTGCCCATGTTTTCCATGTTGTTCTGCAACTGCTCCACACGTACGGCGGCGCGGCGGTACTGATCCAGGCTGGTGCGGTATTTGCTCAGCTCGACACCCGGTTGCTCAGTGATGGCGCGTGGCAAGCCCAACGGCGCAAGGCCTTCAAGCAGTTGCGCAAGGCTATTGTCGGCGGCATCCAGGGCGTTATCACCGACTTTGGCAAAATCCTCGACCGGGGCGAAGGTGTAGGCTGGAACCAGGCTTTGCTGGTTGGCACCTTCGACATGTCGGCTGAGGGTATCCATCAGGCCCAGCACACCACTTTGCTGACTGTTGTCAGGCATTTTCAGCAAGGCCTGGGTCTGCAGTTGGTCAATCGCCTCGCTGAGTGCATGCTCCTGTGACTGCAGGGCTTCGCGCAGGGCCACACGGCTGGCGACGCTGCGCTGCAGTTCGCTGAAGGTGTCGCCCAGGCTCTGCAACAATGCCATTTTCTCTGTCAGCAACTGCCGTGACTCATCGACGTTGCTGCGTTGTTGCAGGGTGGTCAGCATGCTGTTGAGCTGGTCGAGGATGTTGCTGATGCGTGCTCTGCTGGCATCGTCGTTGAGCACGCGGTAGGTGATGCGTTCCGCGCGCAGGTCTTTTGTCAGGTCGTTGATCAGGCCTATTTCGCTGAGTTGCTGTGAGCGCACGATGGCACCATCCAGGGCACGCCAGCCGCTGATGGTGGTGGCCAGGGTGAGCAGCAGGACCACGGCGAAGCCGAGGGCCAGCTTGGCGGCGACACTGATGTTGCCGAGCTTGCGGTTGAGGGAGCCAAGCATGGGGAATCTCCGAGCGAGTGAGAGAAAGGATGCAGGCGCATGGCTGGCATCACATCTCTGCCCATCGGCAGTGGAGCTGTAGGACTTGACCTGATAATCAGGTAGGAAAGTTCGCCGCGAACAGTAGGATATATTTCGTCCTGTGCCGTCCTCTTCGCGGGTAAACCCGCTCCTACGACAGCCTATGCATGTGTGTAGGCGCGGGTTTACCCGCGAATACGGTAGTGCCGGCAACGGTGAACGGCGGGTGGAAATTGGCCAGCAGGGCCGGCCCATTCGCGGGTGAACCCGCTCCTACGACGGCCTGTGCATGTGTGTAGGCGCGGGTTTACCCGCGAAGAGGCCCGACCGGGCGACCGCTGGTTCAGATCACAGCCGGAACCGCCCAACCAACCCTTGCAAATGGGTACCCAACCGCGCCAGTTCCACGCTGGAGCTGGCCGTCTCCTCACTCGCCGCCGAGGTCTGGTCGGAAATATCACGCACATTCATCACGCTGCGGTTGATTTCTTCGGCCACCGCCGTCTGCTCCTCGGCCGCTGTGGCAATCTGCTGGTTCATTGCCTGGATCGACGACACCGTGCGGGTGATGGTTTCCAGCGAGCTGCCGGCGCGGCGGGTCAGCTCGACGCTGCTGTCGGTCAGTTGGCGGCTGTTGTCCATCACGCTGGCCACCCGTTGGGTGCCGCTTTGCAGGCCGGCAATCAACTCTTCGATCTCTTCGGTCGACTGCTGTGTGCGCTGGGCCAAGCTGCGTACTTCGTCGGCAACCACGGCAAAGCCACGCCCGGCCTCTCCGGCGCGGGCGGCTTCGATTGCTGCGTTGAGGGCCAGCAGGTTGGTTTGCTGGGCCACCGATTTGATTACGTCGAGTACGCTGCCGATCTTGTCGCTCTCGGTCTTGAGCAGGTTCATCGCTTCGCTGGAGTTGATCACTTCGCTTGCCAGGCGCTCGATCTGTGCCACTGCCTCGCCCACCACGCGATCGCCCTCGCGGGCCTGCTGGTCGGCCATCAAGGCGGCTTCCGAAGCCTGCTCGGCATTGCGTGCCACTTCGTGCACGGTGGCAGTCATCTGGTTCATCGCGGTCGCCACCTGGTCGGTTTCGACCTTTTGGTTGTTGACCCCGGCGCTGGTCTGCTCTGTGACCGCCGACAGCTCCTCGGCAGCGCTGGCGATCTGCGTCACGCCATCGCCAATACCGCCGATCAGTTCACGCAAACCTTGGGTCATACGATGCATGCTGGCCTGCAATTGGCCCAGTTCGTCGCGGCGTTGCACCTGCAGGCTCTGGGTCAGGTCTCCGCTGGCCACACGCTCTGCGGCGCGCAGTGTTTGGCGCAGAGGGATGATGATCTGCCGGGTAATGGCCCAGGCGGCCAGCAGGCCAAGGGCCAGTGCCAGCACGGTGGCAACTGCCAGCAGTGTTTTGGCCTGCGCGGCCGCGGCATCGCGCACCTCAGTTTGCGAGGTGGTCATCATCTGGCTGGCCTGCAGCAGTACCGTGCCTTGTTCAACCATGCGTTGCAGCGCTTGCTCACTGGCAAGCTGGGCATTGCCGAATTGGGTCACCGCATCGCGGTAGCCGCCCATGGCCGTGGCGGCATCATCCAGGCTGGCAGCATGTTCGGCTGGCACTTTGGCCGGCAGTGCACGCAGCTCGGCCAAGGCCTGGTCGATGGCCTTCAGTGCCGTTTGCTGGTAATCGGCATTGCCGCTGTAGGTGTAGCCACGCACCTGGAAACGCGCTTGTTGCAGCAGGGCGCTGACGTCCACCGCGTGCTGGTACTGGTTGATGTTTGCGCCTTGCAGCAGGCTACGCTGTACGCGGCCTATCAACTCCACGGCTTTATCGGCGCTGCTACCCAGTACATCACGGCTGGCTTCGCGACGTTGGTCGGCTTGCTTAAGCTCGTTGAATGCCTGCTGGTAGATGCGCACTGCCTCGCGTTGCTGTTCGAGGCGTTGGCGGTCGGCGGGTTGTTCGATCTGGCCAAGCATCCGCTGCACCTGGCGGTCGAGGTTGCTCAGGGCTTTTTCCAGTTCTGCCAGCGAAGCGTCGTCGCGGCGGCGATCGTAATGCTGGCGGGCGATACGCAATTCCTGGGTGTATTGCTGGATAACAGAGATGTTTCCCAGCTTGTCGCCACGGTCGATGATGCTGTCCATGCCGTGCCAGCCGGTCAGGGTAATCGCCAGGGTAAACAGCAGCACCAGGCCGAAACCCAGCCCCAGTTTGCGATTGACGCTCACATCGCCCAGCGATTGGGCTAACCATTGATACATGTTCGACTCCCCGGCGGCTTGGCAGCACAAATAATTGTATTGTTGCCAAGGCCATCGGCCCGGGAGAGGGAAACTTGATGGGCGGAAAAGTGGTGTTTGTGTCAGAAAATACGCGAAAGCAGCGCGGTGACGGCGGTCTCCACCCGCAAGATGCGATCACCCAGCTGTACCGGCGCCAGGCCTGCCTTGCCCAGCAGGTCGATCTCGTAGGGGATCCAGCCACCCTCGGGGCCAATGGCCAGGGTAACGGTTTGTTCTACGGCGCGCGGACAGGCTGGGTAGGGGCCGGGATGGCCGACCAGGCCCAGGGTGCCGGCGGCGATGGTGGGCAGGCGGTCTTCGACGAAAGGCTTGAAGCGTTTTTCAATGATCACCTCGGGCAACACGGTGTCGCGCGCCTGTTCCAGGCCCAGGATCAGGTTTTCGCGAATGCTCTCGGGCTGCAGAAAAGGTGTTTGCCAGAAGCTTTTCTCGACTTTGTAGCTGTTCAGCAGGATCAGCCGCGGCACGCCTAATGTGGCCACGGTCTGGAACAGCCGTCGCAGCATTTTTGGCCGAGGCACCGCCAGCACCAGGGTCAGCGGCAGCTTGGCCGGTGGCTGCTGGTCGAAGGCCACTTCAAGTTCGGCTTCGTGCCTCTCCAGGCGCAGCACCGTGGCCTTGCCCATCAGGCCATTGATACGGCCCACGCGCAGGTTGTCGCCCACTGCCACGCGGTGGATTTCCTGCATATGGGTGAAGCGCCGATCAGCAAGAACGACACGGTTGGCCGAGACGAAGTCGGCCTCTTCAAGAAGCAGCAGGTTCACGGTTGGGTCGCTGGTGGCTGGTCGTTATGGTCATCGGCGGTTTCGTCGTGGGCGCTGCGCTTTCGGATCAGGCTGCCGCACAGCACGCCGATCTCGAACAGCAGCCACATGGGCACGGCCAGCAGGGTCTGGGAGAAGATGTCCGGTGGGGTGAGGACCATGCCGACCACGAAGCAGCCGATGATCACATAAGGGCGTACTTTCTTCAGGTACTTCACGTCGACCACGCCGATCCACACCAGCAGCACCACCGCCACCGGGATTTCGAAGGCCACGCCAAAGGCGAAGAACAGCGTCATCACGAAGTCGAGGTAGCTTGCGATGTCGGTCATCATCGAAACGCCTTCTGGCGTGGCGCTGGCGAAGAAACCGAAGATCAGCGGGAATACAAGGAAGTAGGCGAATGCCATGCCGGCATAGAACAGGAAGATGCTCGACACCAACAGTGGAATGGCGATGCGCTTTTCATGGCGGTACAGCCCTGGCGCGATAAAACCCCAGATCTGCTGAAGGATGAACGGGATGGCCAGGAACAGCGCCACGATCATGGTCAGCTTGAACGGCGTGAGGAACGGCGAGGCCACATCGGTGGCGATCATCGTTGCGTTGGCCGGCAAGTGCTCGCGCAGCGGCGCGGAAACCAGTGTGTAGATCTGCTGGGCGAAGGAGAACAGCCCGGCAAAGATCAGGAAAATGACGGCAACACAGCGCAGCAGGCGGGTGCGCAGTTCGGTCAGGTGCGAAACCAGCGGCATCGGCTGGTCGTGTTCCGGATTCTCGCTCATGGGGCTCGCGGCGGTTGAGGCGGTTGAGGCGGTTCAGACGGTGCGGCCGGGGCAGCAGGTGCTTCGACCGGCCTGGCTTCGAGCCCGGCAGGTGGCTGCACGCTGGCCGTGGTGACCGGCGGCTTCGCGGGTGGCGTCATTGGGTTGAGGATGCGCTTGGCTTCCTCTTCCATCTGCAGGATGTGCTCGTTATGCAGCTGGCGGCGGATGTCGTCGGCGCCAATTTCGCGCTCCACTTCCATCTTGATGCTGTTGAAGCTGCGCTTGAGCCGGCCGATCCACAGGCCTGCCGTGCGCGCGGCACCCGGCAGGCGCTCGGGACCGAGCACCAGCAGGGCGACCAGGCCGACGAGCAGGAGCTCGCTGAAACTGATGCCGAACATGGGTCAGTCTTTCCGCTGCGGCTCTTGGACCGGGTGGGCCTGGCCTTCGATGGTGTGGCCTTGCTGCGGCTGCGCGGTGCTTTGCACCGGTGGCACAGGTTGGGCAGGCGGCGGAGTCTGCTCGGCCGGCTTGCTCTCTTCTTCGTTCATGGCCTTGCGGAAGCCCTTGATCGACTCGCCCAGGTCGCTGCCGAAGTTCTTCAGCTTCTTGGTGCCGAACACCAGGACCACGACGACCAGCAGGACGATCCAGTGTTTCCAGTCAAAGATACCCATTTCGTACTCCTGAAAATTGTGTGTACAGCATATCGATGCGGCAACCCGGCGCCTGTGGGAGCGGGCGTCCCCGATAAAACATCAGGCAGATGGCTGGCGTGCGGCCTTTTCATCATGCCCGGAAAGCCCGAAGCGGCGTTCCAGCTCATCCAGCACGGCTTGCGGATGCTGGCCCAGCGCACTGAGCATCACCAGGCTATGAAACCACAGGTCGGCGGTTTCGTAGATGACATCGCTGTAATCCTTGCTGATCTGGGCATCCTTGGCAGCAATGATCGTTTCGACCGACTCTTCGCCGAGCTTTTCAAGGATCTTGTTCAGGCCCTTGTGGTACAGGCTGGCCACGTAGGAGCTGTCAGGCGCCGCTTGCTTGCGTTCTTCAAGCACTTCGGCCAGGCGGTTGAGGGTGTCGCTCATGTCAATGTCCTGCGCTGTAGATGGCATCCGGGTCCTTCAGGACCGGGTCGACGATTTTCCACTGGCCGTCTTCATAGACGCGGTAGAAGCAGCTTTCACGACCGGTATGGCAGGCGATATGGCCCAGTTGCTCGACCATCAGGATGATCACATCGGCGTCACAGTCCAGGCGCAACTCATGCAGTTTTTGCACATGCCCGGACTCCTCGCCTTTACGCCACAGCTTGCCACGCGAACGCGACCAGTAGATGGCACGCTGCTCGGCGGCGGTCAGGGCCAGCGATTCACGGTTCATCCAGGCCATCATCAGCACGCGTCCGGTCTTGTGGTCCTGGGCGATCGCCGGTACCAGGCCATCGCTGTTCCACTTGATCTCGTCCAGCCAGTCTTTCATCGTCGACTCCAAAACGGGCCCGCTCCTGTGCCGGGCCCTTTGCGCTAGTGTGCCAGCCACAGGCGCGGCTGGCTATTGGCGCACGATCAGGTAAAGGCCCGCAGCCAGCATCAACCAGGCTGGCCAGGCGGCCGGGGCGGCCAGGCTGGCGGTTTCGGCAGCGCCTGCAGCCAAAACTGCGCCACCGCCAAGCAGGCCGGCGCCCAGCAGGCGCAGCGCCCAGCGGTCGCCCTGGCGGCGCCGTTCCGGCAGTTGTGGATCGTGCAGGTGAGGCTGCGACAGGCGCTCGAGCAGGTCGCGGGTCATGCCGGCCAGGTGCGGCAGTTGCTCTACCTGGCTGTGCAGGTTGCCGAACACGGCCTTGGGGCTATAGCGGTCGCGCATCCAGCGTTCGAGGTACGGCTTGGCGGTGCTCCACAGGTCCAGGTCGGGGTACAGCTGTCGGCCCAGGCCTTCGATGTTGAGCAGGGTTTTCTGCAGCAATACCAACTGTGGCTGCACTTCCATGTTGAAGCGCCGTGCGGTCTGGAACAGGCGCATCAGCACCTGGCCGAAGGAAATATCTTTTAACGGTTTTTCAAAGATCGGCTCGCACACGGTGCGAATCGCTGCTTCGAACTCGTTGACCTTGGTGTTTGCCGGCACCCAACCCGAGTCGATGTGCAACTGGGCGACGCGGCGGTAGTCACGCTTGAAGAAGGCAAACAGGTTGCGCGCCAGGTAGTCCTGGTCCTCGGCGGTGAGGCTGCCGACGATGCCGCAGTCGATGGCAATGTACTGTGGGCTCCACGGTTTGACCGTGCTGACGAAGATGTTGCCAGGGTGCATGTCGGCATGGAAGAAGCTGTCGCGGAACACCTGGGTGAAGAACACTTCCACGCCGCGCTCGGCCAGCAGCTTCATGTCGGTGCGCTGGTCGGCCAAGGTGGCCATGTCGGTCACCGGTACGCCGTAGATGCGCTCCATCACCAGCACCTTGGGGCGGCACAGGTCCCAGTACACCTGGGGCACGTACATCAGCTCGGAGTCTTCGAAGTTGCGCCGCAGCTGGCTGGCGTTGGCAGCCTCGCGCAGCAGGTCGAGCTCGTCGTAGATGGTTTTTTCGTAGTCGCCGACGATTTCCACCGGGTGCAGGCGACGGGCATCCGCCGAGGCGCGTTCGGCGGCCTTGGCGATCAGGAACAGCCAGGCCAGGTCCTGGGCGATGACCGGCTTCAGGCCCGGGCGCACCACCTTGACCACCACCTCTTCGCCGGTTTTCAGGCGTGCGGCGTGCACCTGGGCCACCGAGGCCGAGGCCAGAGGCTCGACGTCGAAACGGCTGAACACCTCGCCGACCTTTGCACCGAGCTGTTCCTCGATCAAGGCCACGGCTTTTTTCGGGTCGAACGGTGGCACACGGTCCTGCAACAGCATCAGCTCGTCGGCGATGTCGGGGGGCAGCAGGTCGCGGCGGGTGGACAGCAGCTGGCCGAACTTGATGAAGATCGGCCCCAGGTCCTGCAGTGCCAGGCGCAGGCGCGCGCCACGGCTGAGTTCGGTGGGCTTGCGTGGCAGCCAGCGCCACGGCATCAACAGGCGCAGGCTGGCCAGCCACCAGGGCAGCAAGGGCTGGTCGAACAGCAGGTCATCGAGGCGGTAGCGGATCACCACACGCTGGATGCGAAAAAGACGTCGGACGGCGAGCAGCTTCATGCGTTATCGCTGGTATCAAGGGATCGGGAGAGGCGCTTGAGGCGCGCTTCGAGGCGTTCTGTATCAAGCTTCAAGGCATCGAGCTCGCTGAAGGCGGCTTCGGCTTCGCGCTTGCCGACCAGGGTACGGGATTCTTCGGCCAGGTATTCGGACAGGTTCTGGCTGAAACGTGCCAGGCCTTGGCGAGTCCAGCGAGCGCGCAGGCGGATGTGGCCGGCCAGCATTGCCGTGGCGACCGGGCCAAGCCAGCGTTGCAGCTCGTGCTCCCAGTCCAGCTCCAGGTCCTGCAGCACACCGAAGAGGTCGAGCAATACGGCGCTGTCGCCGTGCAGCTCGACCTGCGGGCTGTGCAGTACAGCGGTCTTGTCCTTGACCAAGGCCAGTTGCGCCAGGCTACCGGCGGGGGCGCGCAGGCGGCAGTCGACCTCGCCCTCCCAATGGGCGGCGAGCATCAGGCCTTCTTCATCGGGCAGGATAAACACCTGCAGGGCCGGTTGGCGGCAGTCGATCTCGATGACTTTGCCTTCCAGCGCGGCCAGCCGCGGCAGGGCCGTGCTGTCCAGGCGCAGGACGCGGTTCAGGCCATGTTCGACGCTGGCGAGCAGCCCGGCCAGCAACATCAGGGCTTGATTCCCCGGTGCACGGCAACGATGCCGCTGGTCATGTTGTGGTAGGTGACGCGGTCGAAACCAGCCTCGACCATCATGCTCTTCAGGGTTTCCTGGTCAGGGTGCATGCGGATCGACTCGGCGAGGTAACGGTAGCTCTCGGCGTCATTGGTGATCAGCTTGCCAGCCAGCGGCATGAAGGCGAACGAGTAGGCGTCGTAGGCCTTGGACATCAGCTTGTTGGTCGGCTTGGAGAACTCCAGGATCAACAGGCGGCCACCGGGCTTGAGTACGCGCAGCATCGAACGGATGGCGGCGTCCTTGTGGGTAACGTTGCGCAGGCCGAAAGCGATGGTCACGCAGTCGAAGTGGTTGTCCGGGAACGGCAGCTTTTCAGCGTCGGCCTGGACGAACTCGATGTTGCCGGCTACGCCACGGTCAAGCAGGCGGTCACGGCCAACCTTGAGCATCGAATCGTTGATGTCGGCCAGCACCACTTGCCCGGTCGGCCCGACAAGACGCGAGAACTTGGCCGCCAGATCACCGGTACCGCCGGCGATGTCCAGCACGCGGTTACCGCTGCGCACGCCCGACAGCTCGATGGTAAAGCGCTTCCACAGGCGGTGCATGCCGCCGGAAAGCACGTCGTTCATCAGGTCGTACTTGGCTGCTACCGAGTGGAACACTTCGGCGACTTTCTTCGCCTTCTGGCTTTCAGGCACGTCCTGGTAGCCGAAATGGGTGGTGGGTTCGGCGTGGTCGCCTTTGCGCTGGTCGTTCATATCGCTTCACCGGAAAAAATTACCGACATTCTAGGGCGAACGGGCGGATTTGTCTTGGCGGGGTGTGCCAGTGGGCAGGGGCGGGCATAATGCTCATTATGTCTACATCTTCAGGAACGCCCGCATGACCCAGATCAGCGTCGAACGCAAACACTCCCTCGGCCGTGATGCCGCCCGCGCCAAGGCCGAAGCGCTGGTCGACAAGCTCAGCCGCGAGTACGACCTCAAGGCCACCTGGAACGGTGACCGCGTGGACGTTGCGCGCAGTGGCGCCAATGGCAGTGTGCACATTGGCGACGACAGCATCCGCGTCGAGTTGAAGCTGGGCATGATGCTGTCGATGATGAGCGGCACCATCAAGGGTGAGATCGAGCGGGCGCTGGACAAGGCCCTGGCCTGAGCCGGCGCCGCTGTCTGGCTACTGCGGCGCGTCCGCCGGGAAAGGAATGATGCCAATCACCTGCTCCAGGCGCAGATCGCCGCGGTAGATCGCGATGCGCTCGCGTGCGTCTGCGGCCTGCTCGAGCATGGCCTTGCGGCCCCTTACACCTGCATCCCAGAACTTGAGGTGGCCCTTGACGAAGTCATGCCCTCTCGCTTCGAGGCTGGAATAATGAAAGTGCGCCTCCCACAGTAGCCGCTGTGGCGCTTGCACATCGCGAATCTCGTAGACGTCGAGGTAATCATTGGCGTGACGTAGCTGCCGGCGAATCACGGTCTGCCTGACACGAATCCGCTTCTGCTCAGCCAGGAAACGAAGGGCCTTGCCGTCGGGATGGCGGGTGTTCAGATACGCGTCGGTGAGCAGCCGAAGCCTTTCGTGATGGACGCGGTCTACGGCTGCCCGAAGGAGGTCGACCAAGCTGGAATCCAGTGGGTTGTTCAGCTCGGTCAGTTGCTGCTGAACTTCGCGCATGTCACCGGCCGGCCATTCCAGGAAGTCGCTCAGGCTGTTGGGCTCATCGGCATAGTGAGCGGCGAAGGCGATTTTTCCATCCACCTCTGCCAGCAGGCGGTTTGCTCGCTGGCGAAGCTGTGCTCGGTCGCGCGGGGCCGGCCGTGCTTGCTCAGGCACGGCATGCCACACCCCGTCGCGTTGAGCGAAGCTGCCCGCAGGCTCCTGGTTGAATGCACTGCGCTGGATGGCCCGATTGCCCATTTGGTCGATTTCCACTAGCAACGGTCGACCTCGGTCGACACGGATGACCCGGCGCCTGATCGTTGCCGGGCGATGGTAGGGCGCTGGCGAGGGGGGACTGATGCCGCTGTCGAGGTTGGTCAAGCTCGCGCTCAGTTGCTGCTCCGTGATCTGGGTGATCGTGGACAGTTCGCGTATGTATTCGTCCAGCACGTCAGCCACCAGCGCAGGGGAGTCCAACGTCTTCATGTATTGGGCGCGGTCCAGCACGGTACGGTATTTCTGAAGGATATCCTCAAGCAGTTCGGCTTTGACCTGGGCCGTCTCTTCGGTGGCTGCCAGGCCGTCGTGGCTCCATACCGTGCGGCTGAATTCGATGCCGCTGAGCGGTGCGCGCATTGCAAGCAAATGCTCGGCCGTGTCCGCAGAGAGCCGAGACTTGTCCACGGCGAGGTAGGCCAGGTCACTGAGCAGTTGGGCCCGAATGACCAGCGTCGAATACGTCCTGCGTTGAATGGTCTGAGCGAGTTTCGTGGCTTTATTGGCAAAATCGATCTTGGGGTCCTGCAGTGTTTCCGCCAGGATCCGATCCAGCCGCTGGCTGACGACAAGCAGGCGGCGGCTGGCCTGGCAGGAATCGCGTACCCGTTCACGATGATCGAGGTATTGCTGAATCTGCTCGGCTGTCTCTGGAAAGCGGGGCAGCCCGATGGCCTGTGCGCTCAGTGCCTGATGGTCGACCTGCTCCAGCAGGCGGCGGCACAGCAGCATGTCGTTTTCGATGGCTGCACCGTACCAATTGCCGTATCGCCGTCGGTTCGGGGCTCGGGTGTCGAATTTGCTGAACCGTGGTTCAGCCATCTCCTTGAATACTTCGATGTTTCCATGCAGCAGCGTGCTCTGCCGTTCCAGGTAGAGCGCGGATGCCCGGATTTCCGGCAAATGGCGCAGGCGTTGGGCTTTGAGTGCCTGCCTCTGAAGCTGCAATGCTGGCGGCGGTGAAGCGCGCTCCTGTGCAGGCAGTGCGTCGATAGCCATGCTGTACTCCTGAGCGAGGTCGTCATAAGCCTGCAGTTGCACTTGGCTGCGTTCCATAAGTGGCGCCATCTGATTAAGCATTTGTTGATTCGCCGTGGCGGTTGCGCTCAACGTGTCGAACCGTTGGCGGTTTTCAGCGTTGATGGTGTGCCTGTCCTTTGGCATGCCGCCAAAGAGGCTCACGTTCAAAGTCCATTGTTCATGCCAGCGCGTAAGCCATGGCCCTTTTTGCCGTTCACGACCTACGATGTGATAACCGTCCGGGTCGCCATTCCATTGCGACACCCATTCGCTGCTGCTCGGCTCGGGCCCGATGATCTGCATGCCGTTCCAGGTCTCGATGACCTCATAGGCGTCATCGCCGAGCTTGACGTAGTACCGGCCGGCGATGCTGTACAGGCCCCGCAGACGGCCCTTAGCCAGTGGCAGGTGCCCTTCCAGCGGCTGCAAAGCCTGCAATTGGGCCATTGACTGACGCACCTGGGGCGACAGCTTGCTCAGGCTCTGCTCCTCACGCCAGGCATTTACCCGCATGATCCTGGGCTGCGGCGGCTCGACGGGGGCCTGCCAGGGTTTCTCCTGTGGCTGCTCGACCGCTGGCGGCGGGGAATCTTCCTTCGGCGCAGGGCCTGAAAAACGGAGCGTAGCGGGCTCTTCGCTGTTGGTGGGTGGCGTTGCAGGGCGGTGGGCAAGGAGCAAGGCCAGGTTGGTGATCAGGTCTATGGCTGCGACGATCTTGTTGTCACCGCTGCGCTTGATCAGCGCCTCCACGTCTTCCTTGGCTGCCGACAGCGCCACCACCAGCCACACCAGCGTGGTCATCGGGCCATGCCAAAGTTGGGTGACGGTATTGAAGATCGCCCACGCAGCCTCCTTCACCAAAGCCCGCACTTCTTGAGCATTGGAGACGCTGTTGCTGGCTGAGGCCAATAACATGGTCTCGATACGCGCGTTGAACAGGTAGGTGTCCAGATCTTCCGTCCACGCCTGGAACGAGACCTGGACCGGGCGTCTGAGGCGTTGCAAAAGGCCGTCCAGTAGCTCGACCGGCACATTGAGCAGGTGCGTCAGCGCTTTAATGTTCGGGTGCAAGTGCGGGTGCTTGAACCCGTCGTTCTGGTAAATCGGGCGCGCGTCATCGTCGAGCCAGGCCAATACGCTCTCTTGCAGTTCGCCCCTGCTGCGGATTGCGTCCATTAGCAATTCGAGGGTCGGAAATTCCTGCAACGCTCTGCCGGCATAGAATGGGCGGTACAAGACCCAGGTGCCGCTTGCCGGTATTTCGATAATGAACATCCCGTGCGCCACATCGCTTGCCGAAGCGCCAGGTGCGCAAAGAAACGCCAGGGGGGCGATGCGCAGAAGGTCCACGCCATTGGACATGCCCTGGCAGAACCTGAGAATTGCCTGGCTTGCCGTTTCGCCAAGCTGTTGCTCGATCTTGGCCTTCAGGGTGCTGAACCGAAGGGCGTAACGCCATTCCCTGGCATGCTGTCGGATTCGCTCGGCCCTGCGCGGTTGGGTGTTGACTTGGTCCTTCAGGTAGGAGGGGTAGTGACCGCCGATGTCGACCTGATGAATCAGGCCCCTGATCTGGTCGATGCTCAGCCAGTCGGTGACAGGCGAGCCGTCCTCGAAATTCATCCCGCTCATCACCTCGCCAGCCTCCAGCCGCAGGCGTGAAACTGCCAAGTCGGTCAGGGGCACCGTGCGCAAGAACAGTGACTGCCCTTGTGTGCCGGCGCCGATGATGGCCTGGGAAATGCGGATGTGCACCTCGTTCGGATCGTGCACCGCCTTGTCTGGGTAGCTGGTCTGCAGGGTCTCACGCAAGCGGCGAGCGGCGTAATCACGGATATCCTCGACATCGCCCAGCGATGTGCGACCCTTCGACCGACCTTGGTTCGCCGCCAGATCGAGCAGTGCAGTGTGATAGGCATAGCGGTCCTCAGCGCTGGCATTGAGCAGCCATCGCGGCGGACTGACGGCGGGTGCAGTTCGTTCCTGCGAAGGCAGGTCGAGGAAGTAAGCTGACGGGTCGCTCACCTGGCGCAGTTGTCGCTCCAACTCGTCGACGGTTGCCAGGCCAGCAAGACGCAGGCGTCCGATGTCGTCAAGGATATCGTTCAGCAGCTGCCTGGCCTGGAAGGCGAAAGGCCGTCCGATCACCGGCGTGTGCGCCCAGGACAATGCCTCGAAGCGATAGCGTTGCGCTAGCTGCCGTTGCAGCGCAGTGGCAAAGCTGGGCAGGTCAACATGGCGACGAACCGAACCGCAGGGCTTGCATTGCAGAACCAGGTTGCGGTTGCCGCTTGTGGTGATGAGCAACAGATCCGGTAGGGTAACGGTGTGTGCCCCGCCATCCGTTCCGAGCGTGACTTGTATCGCCTCGACAGCCAGGCTGTCGTGTACCCCGTCGAGCAGGGCGTACATTGCAGCTTTTGCATCATCTGCCAGACCTTGGCGAGGGAGGTTCTCGAGCAATGCAGCCTTGATGGTGTGCTCCAGCCAGAGCATGCGCGAGACTTGGCTGTCTTCGTCGAGCCCGTTCCAGAAGCCGATCTGGGCTTGCTGGAAGGCGGGTATCAACGCGCCAAGCACTGTATCGAAGTCATCGTTGAGCTTCGACAGGTCCGGCATGATTTCGGGTTGGCGGAGGTTGTCCTGGCTTTGCTCCTGAATTTGAAACACATGGGGAGGGCTGATGCTCAGCCTGTCTGCGGCGCCCAGTTGCACACGTTCCTTGGCCAGAAAATGCTTGAGAAGCTCGTCCACCAGCCCGCTCTGACGTGAGAGGTCATCGGTGCTGGCCGGTGCATGCAGGATGACGAAAGGATCGAGCGATGTGATGTGAGGGTGGTTGCGGTGCACCCATGGATACCGGTCGCTGAAAACCTGGAATGCTTCTTTTGATAAAACGTCCCGCAGGCTGGGTCGTTTGGAGAAACAGGCTGCCACGCGTTGCTTGAACGTCAGCCTGGGTGGGTTTGCTACAGCAGTCATGGCGTCGATGTCCGTGAGGTGAGGCCTGCGACGCTAGCGCTATGGTGAACGGGGCTTGCGGTATATAGATGCGACAACGAAGACCTTAGGGTGAGGTTTCTAATTTTCTTCCCTACCTTATGCACAAGCCCAGCCTCCATGGGCGGTTTTCCACCACTCATGAGCATGAGGTACACAGCATGGCCAAAGTGATTGCGAAGAAAAAAGACGAAGCCCTGGACACGCTTGGCGAGGTGCGCGGCTATGCGCGCAAGATCTGGCTGGCCGGTATCGGCGCCTACGCCCGCGTCGGTCAGGAAGGCGCTGACTACTTCAAAGAGCTGGTCAGGGCGGGTGAAGGTGTCGAGAAGCGCGGCAAGAAGCGCATCGATAAAGAACTCGATGCCGCCAACCATCAGCTCGACGAAGTCGGTGAAGAAGTGAGCCGCGTACGCGGCAAGGTAGAAATTCAACTCGACAAGATCGAAAAAGCTTTCGACGCACGGGTCGGTCGCGCCTTGAATCGCCTGGGTATTCCGTCTAAACATGACGTTGAGGCGTTGTCGATCAAGCTTGAACAGTTGCATGAGCTGCTTGAGCGCGTCGCGCACAAACCATAAGGAGAGCAGGATGGCTGGCAAGAAGAACACCGAAAAAGAAAGCAGCTCCTGGGTCGGCGGGATCGAGAAATACTCCCGCAAGATCTGGCTGGCGGGGCTGGGTATCTATTCGAAGATCGACCAGGACGGCCCGAAGCTGTTCGACTCGCTGGTGAAGGATGGCGAGAAGGCCGAGAAGCAGGCGAAAAAGACGGCTGAAGATGTTGCCGAGACTGCCAAGTCTTCGACCACTTCGCGGGTGACGGGCGTGAAGGACCGTGCGCTGGGCAAGTGGAGCGAACTTGAAGAAGCCTTCGACAAGCGCCTTAACAGCGCCATCTCGCGCCTGGGTGTGCCGAGCCGCAACGAGATCAAGGCACTGCACCAGCAGGTGGATAGCCTGACCAAGCAGATTGAGAAGCTGACCGGTGCTTCGGTTACGCCGATTTCGTCGCGCACTGCAGCAACCAAGCCGGCTGCGAGCAAGGCTGCGGCCAAGCCACTGGCCAAGGCAGCAGCCAAGCCTGCGGCGAAAACGGCGGCGGCCAAACCTGCTGCTAAAACCGCAGCGGCAAAACCCGCAGCCAAAACCGCAGCGGCAAAACCTGCAGCCAAGCCTGCAGCAGCCAAGCCTGCGGCGAAGCCGGCAGCGGCCAAGAAACCTGCGGTGAAGAAGGCGCCGGCCAAACCGGCAGCCGCCAAGCCGGCGGCCCCAGCGGCCAGCGCTGCGCCTGCTGCGACCACTGCACCGGCACCTGCCGCTACCCCGGCCAGCAGCACGCCATCGGCACCTACCGGCACCGGTACCCTGATCTGATACCGCGTCGCCTTCTTCGCGGGTAAACCCGCTCCCACAAGATGCGCCAAACCTTGTAGGAGCGGGTTTACCCGCGAATGCGTCGGCTGCAACACCACATCTCCAGCAGGCCTACCCCTCCAGGTACTTCACTGCCAGCTGCTCCGCCGCCGCCCGGGCCTGGGCCTGCAGATGCGGCGCCACCAGCATCATCACCTGATACACCACGATCCCCACATCCCCCTCGCGCCCCAGCACACGCTGATAATCCAGCGAGAACATCAGCGTCAGTGTGATCTGCTCAACCAGTTGCCCCAGCGCCTGGGTATCACTCTCCACCAGCCCCTGGCGCTTCAGGCTGGCCAACAGCGCCGCCAGCGTGCGTTTGATTGCATTGATCAGGCTGCGCATGCCTCGGGCGAGCTTGGGCAGGCGCCCGGTCAGGTTGGACAGATCCTGGAACAGGAAGCGGTACTGAGCCATGCGCTCGACGATCAAGTGCAGAAACAGCCAGTAGTCCTCTGCGTCCAGGCGCACCTCCAGCGGCGGGTCCAGCAACGGCATCAACGCTTCTTCAAAACGCTCGAACAAGCCCAGTACCAAGGGCTCCTTGCCATGGAAGTGGTAGTACAGGTTGCCTGGGCTGATGCCGAGTTCGTTGGCAATTTCCAGGGTGGATACGTTGGGTTCGCCCTGCTGGTTGAACAACTGCAGGGCGCATTCAAGGATACGGTCGCGGGTTTTCATCCAGTCAGCAGCTCATCGGGTCAGCACGTAGGTGCCTGGCGCGGGGCCTAGCGGTGGGTAAGTGGCGTTGCCCAGTTCAGTGCGCGGTGCCTTGAGCAGGCCGGAGCGTGCGGTGATCCACTCCAGCCACAACGGCCACCAGCTGCCTTCACTGCGCTTGGCGTCGTGGAACCAGGCGCGTGGGTCGCTGCTCAGCTTGGGGTTGGCCAGGTAGTAGGCCTTGGGGTTGCCTGGCGGGTTGATGATGCTCTGGATATGCCCGCTGTTGGCCAGCACGAAGCGCCGTTCGCCACCCAGCAGCAAGGCCGAGCGGTACACCGCGTCCCATGGCGTGATGTGGTCGTTGCTGCCGGCCACGGTAAAGCTGTCGATATTGACCTGCTGCAGGTCAATCGGGGTACCGCACACCTCCAGCCCGGACGCGTAGGTCAAGGGGTTGAGCTTGAAAAACTCCAGCAGGTCGCCATGCAGCGCGGCGGGCAGGCGCGTGCTGTCGGCATTCCAGTACAGGATGTCGAACGCCGGCGGTGTCTTGCCGAGCAGGTAGTTGTTGACCCAGTAGTTCCAGATCAGGTCGTTGGGCCGCATCCAGGCGAAGATCCGCGCCACTTCGCCACCGTCCAGCACGCCGCGCTGATAAGAGCGGCGCTTGGCCGCTTCGATGGTCTGCTCATCGGCGAACAGGCTGGCCGGGCTTTCGAACTTGCTGTCCAGCAAGCTGACCAGGTAGGTGGCACTGCGTACCCGGCGCAATTGCTGCTTGGCTTGCAGGTGGCCTTGCAGTGCGGCCATGGTCAGGCCACCGGCACAGGCGCCCATCAGGTTGGGGTCGCGGTTGCCGCTGATACTGCGGCAGGCATTAAGCGCTTCCTCCAGGGCTTGCACGTAGCTGGAAAGGCCCCATTCACGGTGGCGTGGGTCGGGGTTGCGCCAGCTGACCATGAACACCTGCAAGCCGCTTTTGAGCATGTACTGGACAAAGCTGTTGGTAGCGCTGAGGTCGAAGATGTAGAACTTGTTGATCTGAGGCGGCACGACCAGCAGTGGGCGTGCGTGCTGCTTTTCGCTCATCGGCGAGTACTGGATCAGCTCCAGCAGCTCGTTGCGAAATACCACTGCGCCAGGGGTCGCCGCCAGGTTGGCGCCTACTTCGAAGGCGCGCTCGTCCACCTGACGCGGCAGCCCATCGTTGTGACGCAGGTCGTCGAGCAGGTGGGCCACGCCGCGCACCAGGCTCTGGCCGCCGGTGTTGAACAGCTCCTTGACCGCCAGCGGATTGAGCAGTGAGTTGCTGGGCGCCAGCGCATCGTTGATCAGGTTGAACAGGAAGTGGGCGCGGGCTCGATCATCGTCGTTTAAATGGCTTTCATCGATCCACTGGCGTGTCTGCTTCTGCCAGGCCAGATAGGCCTGCAGGCCGCGGCGGTAGAACGGGTTCTGGCTCCAGGTCGGGTCACTGAAGCGTGCGTCACGCGGGTTCGGCTGGTAGGGCGTGTCCCCCAGCATCACCCGCCCCAACTGCCCGCCAAGCGCCAGCAGATGATGCGCGGTATGCAGCGGGTGGCGCAGGCCGTGGCGGCCGACGTTGCGCAGCGTGGAAAGCAGGTCGCGGCCGCGCAGGCCGAGGATGGCGTTCTGCACGTTCATGCGGGTGGCGGGGAGCGTTGTCGATCCTTTGGCCGGTTTGTCTTTCATGGCAACACTCCCTCGTCTGATCCATTTCCCCTGTCAGGCCGCAGCTGTTTCACCCCCCCGAGGCCGGACGGGGATGCATGACCGCACGCTGACGTTCTTCCTGCAGGAACTTCATGATGATCGGGGCGACGGCTTCGGCACGGGTGATCAGGAACAGATGGCCGTCGTCGATAATGTGTAGCTGGGCATTGGGAATCCGCCAGGCCAGCAGGCGCATGTTGATCAGCGGGATCAGCGGGTCGTCGTCACCGGCCAGTACCAGGGTGGGCTGCTGGATCTTGTGCAGCCAGTGGATGCTGGTCCAGCCCAGCCCTGCGAACAGCTGCCAGTAGTAGCCCAGCTTGCCGCCGGAGCGCACCTTGGCGGCATGGTGCATGGCCAGGTCGGGGTCACGTCGGAAGCCGCCGCCATAGATCATCGGTGCAATGCGGATGACATGCGACGGCTGCACGTAACGCCGGGGGCTGGCCATCATCCACAGCACCTTGGGCTTGCCTGGCACCATTACCGCACCGGCAGCGGTGGCGGCCAGCACCAGTTTCTTGCAGCGCTCGGGGTAATCGTGAGCAAACTGCTGGGCCAGGGCGCCGCCCCAGGACACGCCGATGACGTTGACCTGGCCGTAGTCGAGGTAGTCGAGCATGCGTGCGGTCAGCTTGGCCAGCCCAGGGAAGCGATACGGGTGGCGTGGTGTGGACGAGCCGCCGACCCCAGGCACATCGAAGGCGATGACTTCCAGGTCCGGGTCAAGTGCATCGATGAACGGGAACACCAGCTCGAGGTTGGCGCCGATGCCGTTGAAGATCAGCAACGGCGTCAGGTGCGGTTTGCCAGGGCGAACAGCGGTGCGGATGGACTGGTGGTCCAGCTCGACGGTCCTGAAAATATAGGGTTGCGGCATGCACGTGACTCTTGGGTGAAGTAAACACCGTGGCGCCCCGCAGGCCGCCACGGCGCTGTAACTCAACGCTCGTGAACGTAGGTGCCTGGGGAGGCTTCGCCGGCGGCGTAGGCACGGTTGCCCAGGCGGGTCGGTGCCTTTTTCAGCGCGCCGGCACGCTCGCCCAGCCAACTTTGCCAGTGCAACCACCAGGAGTCTGCATGCTTGGTGGCGTTTTCCTGCCAGGCCACCGGGTCCCCCGGGCGGTCGGCACCGGTCATGAAACGTGCCTTCGGGTTGCCCGGCGGGTTGAGGATGCTCTGGATATGCCCGCTGTTGGACAGTACGAATTCGATCTTGCCACCGAACAGATGTGCCGAGCGGTAGCATGACGGCCATGGGGTGATGTGGTCGTTGGTGCCGGCGAGGCTGTAGATGTCGCATTTGACCTGTTTCAGGTCGATCGCGGTGCCACACACTTCCAGGGCATCGGGGCGGGTCAGCGGGTTGCTCTTGAACATTTCGATCAGGTCGCCGTGGAAGGCGGCCGGCAGGCGCGTGGTGTCGTTGTTCCAGAACAGGATGTCGAACACGGGGGGCTCATTGCCCAGCAGGTAGTTGTTAACCCAGTAATTCCAGATCAGGTCGTTGGGGCGCATCCAGGCGAACACCTTGGCCATTTCGCTGCCTTCCAGCACGCCCGCCTGATAAGAGTGGCGCTTGGCGGCCTCCAAGGTCTGCTCGTCGACAAACAATGCAACCTGGTTGTCCATGGTGGTGTCCAGCACGCTGACCAGCAGGGTCAGGGCGTTGACCTTGTTCTCGCCAATGGCGGCATAGTGGCCCACCAGTGCGGTACAGGTGATGCCGCCGGAGCAGGCACCGAGCATGTTCAAGTCTTTGCTGCCGGTAATCGCCAGTACCGCGTCGACGGCTTCTTTCAGCGCATCGATGTAGGTGGACAGGCCCCACTCGCGCTGGGCCTTTGTCGGGTTGCGCCAGCTGATGATGAAGGTCTGCTGCTGCGAGCGCAGGCAGAAGCGCGCCAGGCTCTTTTCCGGGCTGAGGTCGAACACGTAGAACTTGTTGATCTGCGGTGGCACCACCAGCAGCGGGCGGGCATGCACCTGCTCGGTGATGGGGCTGTACTGGATCAGTTCCAGCACATCGTTGCGGTACACCACCGCGCCTTCGCTGGTGCCCAGGTTCTTGCCCACTTCGAAGGCATCCATGTTCACCTGGCTGGGCATGCCGCCGTTATTGACCATGTCCTTGGCCAAGTTGGACAGGCCATCGAGCAGGCTCTTGCCGCCGGTTTCGAAGAAGCGTTTGACCGCAGCCGGGTTGGACAGGGTATTGGTCGGCGCCATGGCCTCGGTCATCAGGTTGATGACGAACTGGCCGCGGCTGATGTCCTGGGGGGACAGGTCGCTGCTGCTGACCCAGTCCTGCAGCTCCTTGCGCCAGGCCAGGTAGGTTTGCAGGTAGCGGCGGTACAGCGGGTTGTTGCTCCAGGCCGGGTCATTGAAGCGACGGTCGTCGCTGTCCGGGGCCAGGCTGGATTTGCCCAGCAACACGTTCTTCAGCTCCAGGCCAAAGTGAGCCACATGCTTGGCGCTGTGCAGCGGTTGGCGCACGGCCTGGCGCAGCACGGTGCGTGCCGAGCTCAACAGGTCCTTGCGGCGGATGCCGATGACCGGGTTCAGCCCCAGGGTGTTTTCCGAGGCCTGCCGCTGCAGCTCATCGTT
The DNA here is from genome assembly GCF_058782925.1 of Pseudomonas sp. FW305-E2. NCBI lineage: Bacteria > Pseudomonadati > Pseudomonadota > Gammaproteobacteria > Pseudomonadales > Pseudomonadaceae > Pseudomonas > Pseudomonas sp. FW305-E2. The sequence goes on from NZ_JBYSYE010000040.1 coordinate 52,442, forward strand.
GTTCTTGTTACTCATCTACGACGCTCCGTTGTCCTGAGACGAGTACCGGTTGCTGTGGTGGGTGCACAGCCCTGAGCCCGGTACTGCTACTCGGGTGACCAGTGATAAGGAACAGCGGTGCTGCGTGGGTGCTGACGACCTGCAAAGTGATGCAGGGAACTTGCCACACCCATTGGTTACCCGACTTTCGTGTAATGCGCAAGACAGCCCTTCACTGGGCTGTCTGCAAGTCATTCAAACAGATGAATTTAGAAAATGCGCTCTAAACCCCTCAGGCCTTGCGCTAGAGCATGAGCTTGACCACAGATTCGGCTGGGTCGCGGGATTTGCCGGCCTTGTGCAACTCGTCGAGGTATTCCGCCCACAGTTGTTCCTGGCGCAGGCACAGTTGCTCAAGGTATTCCCAGGTGAACAAGCCGCTGTCATGGCCGTCGTCGAAGGTCAGTTTCAGTGCATATTGGCCGGCAGGTTCCAGGCCACTGAGGCCGACGTTGATCTTGCCGAACTGCAGGATGGGGTTGCCGTGGCCCTGGACCTCGGCGGAGGGAGAGTGCACGCGCAGGAACTCGGCGGGCAGGTGGTAGACCTCGCCGGGCGCGTAGGTGAGGCTGAGGGTTTTGGAGGCTTTGTGCAGGTTGATGGCGGTAGGCAGGCGGGCCATGGGCAGAATCTCTCGGGAGCTGATGAAGCACAGCTTCCAGCTTATGGGGGAGGGATTCAAGGGCCTCTTCGCGGGCAAGCCCGCCCCTGCACGGATCACCACAGGCCCAAGGGATGGGGTGACATGTGCAGGAGCGGGCTTGCCCGCGAAACTGTCGAAAACGGTCTTACAGGATGTAACGCGACAGGTCTTCGTTCTGTGCCAGCTCACCCAGGTGGCTGTTCACATACGCCGCGTCGATCTGGATCGGCGCTTCGTCATGGGTGCTGGCCAGGTCGCCCGCACTGAACGACACCTCTTCGAGCAAACGCTCGAGCAGGGTGTGCAGGCGGCGGGCACCGATGTTTTCGGTCTTCTCGTTGACCTGGTAGGCAATCTCGGCCAGGCGCTTGATGCCGTCGGCGAGGAACTCGATGTTCAGGCCTTCGGTCTTCAGCAATGCCTGGTACTGCTCGGTCAGCGACGCGTGCGGCTCCTGCAGGATACGCTCGAAGTCTTCCGGGGTCAGTGCCTTCAGCTCGACACGAATCGGCAGGCGGCCTTGCAGCTCGGGCACCAGGTCGCTCGGCTTGCTCAGGTGGAATGCACCCGAGGCAATGAACAGAATGTGATCGGTCTTGACCATGCCCAGCTTGGTGTTGACGGTGCAGCCTTCGATCAGCGGCAGCAGGTCGCGCTGCACGCCTTCACGGGACACATCGGCGCCGCCAACGTTGCCGCGCTTGGCAACCTTGTCGATTTCGTCGATGAACACGATGCCGTGCTGTTCGACCGCTTCCAGGGCCTTCGCCTTGAGTTCTTCCTCGTTGACCAGGCGGCTCGCTTCTTCATCGCGAACCATCTTCAGCGCTTCTTTCACCTTCAGCTTGCGCGCTTTGCGCTTGCCCTTGCCCATGTTGGCAAACAGGCTCTGCAGCTGGTTGGTCATTTCTTCCATGCCGGGCGGCGCAGCAATTTCGACACCGACGGCATCGGCCACTTCAATCTCGATTTCCTTGTCGTCCAGCTGGCCTTCGCGCAGGCGCTTGCGGAACAGCTGGCGGGTGTTGGAGTCGCTGCTGGTCTGCGCGGCTTCTTCGCTGAAGCTGGTGACGCGTGCCTGGGGCAGCAGGGCGTCGAGGATGCGGTCTTCGGCGGCGTCTTCAGCGCGGTGGCGCACGCGGATGATCTCCTGCTCGCGCAGCATCTTCAACGCGGCATCGGCCAGGTCACGGATGATCGACTCGACGTCGCGGCCCACGTAGCCCACTTCGGTGAACTTGGTGGCTTCGACCTTGAGGAACGGCGCGTTGGCCAGTTTGGCCAGCCGGCGGGCGATTTCGGTCTTGCCGACGCCGGTAGGGCCGATCATCAGGATGTTCTTGGGGGTGACTTCGGCACGCAGCTCGGCAGGGAGCTGCATGCGCCGCCAGCGGTTGCGCAGGGCAATGGCCACGGCGCGCTTGGCGTCGTCCTGGCCGATGATGTGGCGGTTGAGTTCGTGGACGATCTCGCGGGGGGTCATGGACATGATCAATACGGTCCTTGGGCAGGTGAGTCAGCGTGGAAAAGCCCCTTCACCGGGAAGGGGCGCCAGAACAGCTGAATCAGTCGGCCAGGTCCTGCTCCTCGATGGTCAGGTTGTGGTTGGTGAACACGCAGATGTCGCCGGCGATGTTCAGGGCGGTCTCGGCGATTTCGCGGGCCGAGAGGTCGGTCTTGTTCAGCAGGGCACGGGCTGCGGCCTGGGCATAGGCGCCGCCGGAACCCATGGCGATCAGGCCATCTTCGGGTTCGACCACGTCACCGTTGCCGGTGATGATCAGGGATGCATCCTTGTTGGCCACGGCCAGCATGGCTTCCAGGCGGCTCAGTGAGCGGTCGGTACGCCATTCCTTGGCCAGCTCGACGGCGGCGCGTACCAGGTGGCCCTGGTGTTTTTCCAGCTGACCTTCAAAGCGCTCGAACAGGGTAAAGGCGTCGGCAGTGGCGCCGGCGAAGCCCGCGATGACCTGGCCGTGGTACAGGCGGCGCACCTTCTTGGCGTTGCCTTTCATCACGGTGTTGCCAAGGGATACCTGGCCGTCGCCGCCCATGACGACTTTGCCGTTACGGCGGACAGAAACGATTGTGGTCAAGGGGAGAGTCTCCACGCAGCGGGGCGAAAGTGCCTGATGCAGACTCATATGGGGGTGGGGG
>NZ_JBYSYE010000041.1:0-53447 GCF_058782925.1 Pseudomonas sp. FW305-E2
CGCCCTACCGGTACTGCGCATGTTCTCGGCCGACAAGGCCAAGGCTTTCTACCTGGATTGTCTGCAGGTGCAGGGGCAGGCCCCGTTAGACAACCACCTGCGCTTTTGCCAGCAGATCGATGACGAGGCCAACCCATGAAGGCACTGGGCAAACGCGAAATAGGCCGCCTGGAGCGGGAGTTGGTGGCATGCCTGACCGATGCCTGCGAAACCGCCAAGGCGGAGATTGTCGGCTTCTGTTGGCTAACCCATCGCCTCAACCCGGAGGACTTTCCGAGCAGCCTGCGTATTACCTGGGTATTCGAGCAAGAGGCCGACAAGGCAGCGGCCGTGGTCGGTGATGCGAAGGCGCGCATGCTGGCACTTACCGCTCTGGCGCTGGAGCAAGCCGGCATTGAGCTGGACCATCCGGCCTGGCATGTACGATTCGACAGTGAAGAAGCCTGCGCGCACGGCCACGGCGGAGACTGGGCCAAGCGCTTGCAGACGCAGCGCTGAGCCCCAACCGGCAGCCGGTGCTTTACCCAGCCCCAGACGGTCCGTTAGGCTACGCATTCTCTAAATGACGAGGTGTTCGTCCAATGCGCCATTGATGCCGCCGTCCGTTCGACGGCCAGTCTTCAGCCTCCGGTTCGTTCCGGAGATGTCGCGGCATTTGTGGAGTTGTGCATGACGAACACGTCGATTCTGACGCTGGACAGCGTCTCCTTGGCCTTGCCTGATGGCAGGCCGCTGTTTAGCAACCTCAACGAAACCTTCGACCAACGCCGCACCGGCCTGGTCGGGCGCAATGGCGTGGGCAAAAGCCTGCTAGGGCAGATTCTTGCCGGCCGGCGTGAACCGAGCAGCGGCCATTGTCGGCGCCTCGGGCCTGTCCATTTGCTGGACCAGCAAGTCATCGCGCGCAGCGCCACGCTGGCCGACCTGGCCCAAGTGGGGCCGGTGATTGCGGCGCTGGAGCGCATCGAGCAAGGCAGCATCAAGCCCCAGGATTTCGACACCGTTGGCGAGCGCTGGGATATCCGCGAGCAATTGCAGCTGCAGCTTGAGGGCCACGGGCTGGGTCAACTCGACTGGCGCCAGCCCGCACGGACCCTGAGCGGTGGCCAAGCCATGCGCGTGGCACTGATTGGCGCGTGGCTCAGCGATGCCGATTACCTGATCCTCGATGAGCCAAGCAATCACCTGGACAGCAACGCCCGTGCCCAGCTGCTGAGCATGATCGAAGCCTGGGACCGTGGCTTGCTGGTGATTAGCCACGACCGCAGCCTGCTGGCGCACATGGCACGCATTGTCGAATTATCCAGCCTGGGCTTGCAGGCCTACGGTGGCAACTACAGCCTCTATAGTGCGCAAAAAGCCAACCAGACGGCGCAAGCGCAGCAGCAACTTGCCCGGCTGAAGCAGGAGCAGCAACGCCAGGCCCGTGAACTGCAGCGCCAACGCGAAGACCTGGAGCGCCATCAAGCCCGGGCCGGGCGCCAAGCCAAGCACGCCAACCAGGCAAAAATCCTGGTCGACCGCAAGCAGGAGCGCAGCCAGGCCACTGCTGGCAAGCAGCGCCGCGACCATCGCGATGCTCGGCAAACGCTACTGGGCAAAGTGCGTGACGCCGCCCGCGAGGTGGAGCAAGACAGCGCTATTACCTTGCACGCGCCCACTCCTCAGCGTCATCCGGGCCGAGAGGTCTTGGCCTTGCAGGCACTTTGCTTGCCCCATGGCACCCGCAAAGCGCTTGACCTGCGCTTGTGCCTGGGCCAGCGCGTAGGGCTGATCGGCGCCAATGGCAGTGGCAAGTCCACCCTGCTCAGGCTGCTGAATGGGGAATTGCCAGCATCGCCCGACAATGTGCGCCTCAGTGGCGAGACCGCCCTACTCGACCAGCACTGCAGCACACTGGCAGGCAACCGCAGCGTGCTCGAACACCTGCACCAAGCCAACCCGACGCTGGACCAGGGAAAATTGCGCAGCCGCCTGGCGCAACTGGGCCTGGATGCAGCCCGTATCGAACTGCCCAGTAGCCTGCTGAGCGGCGGCGAGCGTATGAAGGCGGCGCTGGCCGCCGTGCTGTACCGCGAACGGCCGCTCGATCTGTTGCTGCTGGACGAACCCGGCAACCACCTGGACCTGCCATCGCTGACAGCCCTGGAACGCATGCTTGGGCAGTTTCGCGGGGCGCTGATAGTGGCGTCCCATGATGCGGTATTGCTGGAAAACCTGGCCCTGGATGAGTACTTGCTGCTGTAGACACCGAAAAAAAAGCATCGCAGCCTATCAATTCGTGACTGGCCGTTCCCGATCCGCCAAGGATGGTTTAAGGTGGCATGGTGCGCATATAACAGCAGCCCGAGCGATCGGGCACTTGCAAGACAATGAGGGTGTCATGAGCAACGAAAGCATTAATTGGGACAAGCTGGGTTTCGACTACATCAAGACCGACAAACGCTACCTGTCCGTATGGCGCAATGGCGAGTGGGACAAGGGCACCCTGACCGAAGACAACGTATTGCACATCAGTGAAGGCTCCACGGCCCTGCACTACGGCCAGCAGTGCTTCGAAGGCCTGAAGGCCTACCGTTGCAAGGACGGCTCGATCAACCTGTTCCGCCCGGACCAGAACGCGGCCCGCATGCAGCGCAGCTGCGCACGCCTGCTGATGCCGCACGTGCCGACCGATGTGTTCATCGAAGCGTGCAAGCAAGTGGTCAAGGCGAATGAAAAGTTCGTGCCACCGCACGGCAAAGGCGCCCTGTACCTGCGCCCGTTCGTGATCGGCACCGGCGACAACATTGGCGTGCGCACCGCCCCCGAGTTCATCTTCTCGGTGTTCGCCATCCCGGTTGGTTCGTACTTCAAGGGCGGCATGAAGCCGCACAACTTCCAGATTTCCAGCTTCGACCGTGCTGCCCCACAGGGCACCGGCGCGGCCAAGGTCGGTGGCAACTACGCTGCCAGCCTGCAGCCGGGCGCTGAAGCGAAGAAGGCCAACTTCGCCGACGCCATCTACCTCGACCCGCTGACCCACACCAAGATCGAGGAAGTCGGTTCGGCCAACTTCTTCGGCATCACCGCCAACAACGAGTTCGTCACCCCGAAATCGGCCTCGGTACTGCCAGGCATCACCCGCCTCTCGCTGATGGAACTGGCGCAATCGCGTCTGGGCCTGACCGTGATCGAAGGCGATGTCGAGATCAGCAAGCTGGACCGTTTCGTGGAAGCCGGTGCCTGCGGTACCGCAGCCGTGATCACCCCGATCGGCGGCATCGAGTACAACGGCAAGCTGCACGTGTTCCACGACCTGGAAAAGGTCGGCCCGGTTACCCAGAAGCTCTACAACGAGCTGACCGGTATCCAGAGCGGCGATGTAGAGGCACCGGCAGGCTGGATCGTCAAGGTCGCCTGAGGCGCATCAGCTGTATGAAAACGGGGCATGCCAGCGATGGCATGCCCCGTTTTTCATGGGTTTATACGGTCACCTTGGGCGGTTGTACCCGCAAAGCAGGCGACGCGGGGCATGGCACCGGCTGCGCCCAACCACCCCCATGTGTCCACCACCGTGGTAGGAGCGGGTTTACCCGCGAATACGGTAGCACCGGCAACGGTGAACGGCGGGTGGAGATTGGCCAGCAGGCCCGGCCCTTTCGCGGGTAAACCCGCTCCTACACGGCGGCCTGCGCCCAACCACCGACCTGTGTCCACCTCCGATCAGTGAACCGCGCCAGGTGGCAGAATCATGCCAGGCGCCGCTGCACCAGCAGGTGCCGGGCTTTGTCGAACGCCCAGTTGTAGACCACGGTGTAGGGCAGGATGATCACGAAGAAGCCCAGCTCCACCATGAACGCCTGCAGCAGCGAAATCTCCAGCATCCAAGCCGCCACCGGCAGGCACCACACCACCAGGCCGGCTTCGAAGCCAAGACCGTGCACGAAACGCGTACTGGCCTTCCAGTTGATGCGTTCGGTTTGCACCCAGCGATCAACCAGTGCGTTGTAGACCATGTTCCACAGCATGGCGATCACCGACAGGGTCACCGCCAGCGCGCCCGCCGTTGCCAACGACTTGCCCATGATCCAGGACAGCAGCGGCGCACACAGCAGTACCGCAAAAACTTCATAGCCAACAGCGTGGACCAGGCGTTCGGTGAAAGACACGTTTTTCATTGCACATTCCATCCATTGCGGGAGTCGTGCTTCCTATTTTCTTTGATAGAACTGATACTCGCGACATAGCTACCATCGGTTTTATCAATACCATGCGTTACTCTCCCGAAGCTCTGGTCGCCTTTACCGAAGCCGCCTCACTCGGTTCGTTTTCTGCGGCGGCGCGCAAGCTGCGTAAAAGCCAGTCCACTGTCAGCATCGCCATCGCCAATTTCGAGGCCGATATCGGCTGCCCGCTGTTTGACCGCAATGGCCGCCACCCCACGCTCAATGAGGCGGGCAGGCAGGTGCTGAGCCATGTCGAAGCAATTCTCGATGCCAGCGCCCAGCTCGATGCGCTGGCAGTGCGACTGGCGCAAAATGTCGAGGCGCTGGTATCTGTGGTGATGTCGGACAGCTACAGCGTAACGTTCCAGGGGGCGGTGATGACTCGTTTCGCCCAGCACTACCCCCATACCGAGCTACGCTGCGGCCCGGCGGAGGACGCTGATGTGATCGAGATGATCCAGCAGGGCCTGGCCCATGTCGGCATCCTTGCCACCCAGCCCGGCTACCCCGCCGACGTGGCCGTGGCGCGCTTGCCGGAGCAGGCAGAGTTCGGCGTGTATGTCGCCAGCGAGCATCCGCTGGCAAGCCTGGCGCAGGTTCAGGCGCAGCATCTGGAGAACGCACGACAGCTGTATATCAAGACCTATGCCCCCAGCCTGCACCATGGCCGTGGCCAAGCGTGGTCGGCACCGGATTACCTTACCCTGCTGGAGTTCGCCGTGCGCGGGTTTGGCTGGGCCGAGCTGCCCAGGGCGCTGGTTAAACGGTTTGGCAACGAGCTGGTGGAGTTGCAGATAGCGGGTTACCCCCGGCGGGTGGATATGGATGTGGCCTGGTCGAGCCGGCGTGCCTTGGGGCCGGCCGGGCAATGGCTGGTGCGACAGATGTTGGGGCAATAGTTGTGTCGCCTGCCCGAACTTGAAGTGCGCCCAGACACAACAACCGGTACACCCAGCGACAAGCCTTCCCCCCACCCTGCCCCTTAGCCTGTCACCACGCGCCGCCCCGCTGCGGCACGCACCCAAAAAGCACAAGAACAAACGTTGGTGACCTATGCAGACAGTAGATCCGATCACCCTTGCGGTTGTCCGGGGTGCGCTGGAGACAGCGCAACGCGAAATGACCCTGACCCTGGAAAAGACCGGGCGCTCCAGTGTGTTCAACCTGGCACACGACTATTCCAACTCGCTGTTCGACCACTTGCCGGAAATGATCCTGCAGGGCCAGGACATTCCCATCCACCTGGGCTCGCTGATACCAGCCATGAAATGCGTGGCCGAGTTCTTCGGCGACGACATCGCCGAAGGCGACGTGATCTACCACAACGACCCCGCCTACAAGGGCAGCCATATTCTCGACTGCTGCATGTACAAACCGGTGTATTACCAGGGCGAGCTTGTGTTCTGGACCGTTTGCAAGGGCCACCTGACCGACATCGGCGGCCCGGTGCCGGCGGGCTACAACCCCGATGCCAAGGAGATCTATGCCGAGGGCCTGCGCATTCCACCGGTCAAGCTGTGGGAAAAGGGCAAGCGTCGTGAGGACGTGATCAACTTCATGCTCACCAACATGCGCGCCCGCCCCTATCAGGAAGGCGACCTCAATGCCCAGTATGGCGCCTGCAAAGTCGGCGAGCGGCACTTGCTAGAGCTGCTGGACAAGTACGGCGTGGCACAGGTGCGTGCCTGCATCGCCGAACTGAAGAACATGGCCGACCGACACATGCGGGCGCTGTTGCGCGATGTGCCGGATGGTGACTACAGCGGCACCGCCGTGCTCGAAGATGCCGGCCACGGCCTGGGTGAACTGGCCATCACCGCCCATGTGCAGATCCGTGGCGACCAGGCCCATGTGCGCATCGAAAGCCCGCCGCAGGTGCCGTACTTCATCAATTCCTATGAGGGCAACTCGGTATCCGGGGTTTACCTGGGGCTGATGATGTTCGCCCAGGTGGCGCCGCCTTACAACGAAGGCCTGTATCGCTGCGTAACGGTCGATGTCGGCCCCAGGGGTACGCTGTGCAATGCCGAGGAACCCGCGCCTCACGTCAATTGCACCACCACGCCGATGGAAACCCTCGCCGATGCCGTGCGCACGGCACTGGAACAGGCCTCGCCACAGCGGGTAACGGCCTCCTGGGGGCATACCAGCGGCATCAACATTGCCGGCCGCGACCCGCGCAACGGCAATAGCGAGTACGTGACGATGGTGCTGGCCTCGATCATTTCCGGTGCCGGTGCCAACAAGGTGATGGATGGCTGGCACGCCTGCGGCCCGCTGTGCTGCTTCGGGGCGCTGATGAGCGGTGACATCGAGCTGCTCGAACACGCTTATCCGGTGCTGATCCACCGCTACAGCCTGATGGCCGACAGTGGTGGCGCCGGTGAGTTGCGCGGTGGTTCGGGCACCCGCCTGGAGATCGAACCGCTGGACCACGCCATGACCGTGGTCGGCTTCGGCGAGGGCCGCCAGTTGCCCACCGCTGGTGCCGCCGGGGCTCGCAATGCCCTGCTCGAGCCCAAACTGGGCCGGCTGATCCATCGCCATGCCGATGGCCGCGAAGACCACTACACGCAGAACCCCATGCTCACCCTGCAGCCCGGCGAACGCATCATCAACATCAACCCAGGGGGTGGTGGCTACGGCGACCCACTGCGCCGTCGGGTCGCAGCAGTACTGGAGGACGTGCGCAACGGCCTGGTCTCGCCACAAGGCGCAGCCCTGGAATATGGCGTGGTCCTCGATGCCGATGGCCAACTGGACGAAACAGCCACCCGCCTTGCCCGCGCCCCGCGCTAACCGGAGAACACGCATGCGTAACCAATATCGCCTGGGCGTAGACGCCGGCGGCACTTTCACCGATTTCATCCTGGCCGATCGCGACGGCGGCGTGCAGCTGTTCAAGGCCCCCTCCACGCCGCAGGACGGCACCTTGGCCATTCGCGCTGGCCTGGCACAGATTGCTGACGCCACCGGGCGTAGCCCGGCCGAACTGATCGCCAACTGTGACCTGTGCATCAACGGCACCACCGTGGCCCTCAACGCGCTCATCGAGCGCACCGGGGTCAAGGTGGGCCTGCTGTGCACCGAGGGACACGAGGACAGCCTGGAAATCCGCCTGGGCCACAAGGAAGAGGGCCACCGCTACGACGCCCACTACCCGCCGGCACACATGCTTGCCCCACGCCACCTGCGCCGGCCGATCGGTGGCCGAATCCTTGGCGATGGCCGTGAGCACAGCCCGCTGGACGAAGCCGCCATCCATGCCGCCATCGACTACTTCCGTGCAGAAGGCGTGCAGGCCGTGGCCATTTCCTTCCTATGGTCGGTGCGCAACCCCAGCCACGAACAACGGGCCGCCGAACTGGTACGGGCTGCCCTGCCCGAGGTGTTCGTCTGCACCGGCTGCGAGGTGTTCCCGCAGATTCGCGAATACACCCGCACCTCCACCACCGTGGTCAATGCCTACCTCAGCCCGGTAATGGCACGTTACGTGGCGCGCATCGACAGCCTGTTCCAGGCACTTGGCGCACAGCAGCCGGTACGCTACTTCCAGTCCAACGGCGGGTTGGCGCCCGGGCACCTGATGCGTGAGCGCGCCGTCAACGCGATCAACTCTGGTCCGGCCTCAGCGCCACAAGCCGGGCTGGCAGTAGCCAAGCCGTTCGGTATCGACAACGTCATTACCGTGGACATGGGCGGCACCTCGTTCGACATCACCCTGACCAATGGCGGACGCACCAACTTCAGCAAGGACGTGGACTTCCTGCGCCAGCGCATCGGCGTGCCGATGATCCAGGTGGAGACCCTGGGTGCCGGCGGTGGCTCCATCGCCCACCTGGACGAGTTTGGCATGCTCCAGGTCGGACCGCGCAGCGCCGGCGCCATGCCTGGGCCGGTGTGCTACGGCAAGGGTGGCCGCGAACCCACGGTCACCGACGCCAACCTGGCACTTGGCTACCTGCCCGACGGCGCACTGCTGGGCGGCAGTATCCGCCTGAACCGCCAGGCCGCGCTGGACGCCATCCGGAGCACGATCGCCGAACCGTTGGGCATCAGTGTGGAACGCGCGGCATTCGGCATCACCACCCTGGTCAACCTGAACATGGTCAACGGCATCCGCCGCGTATCGATCGAGCGCGGTCACGACCCGCGTGACTTCGCCCTGATCGGCGCAGGCGGTGCGGCGGGCATGCACGTGGTGCGCCTGGCCGAAGAAATCGGCATGCACACCGTGCTGATCCCCAAAGTGGCCTCGGGCTTGTGTGCGTTCGGCCAGATCCTGTCCGACGTGCGCTACGACCAGCTCACCAGCCTGTCGATGCGCCTGGACGCCGGGCACGTCGACCTGGCGCAACTCAACCAGACCCTCACCGAACTGCGTGAGCAAGGCCTGGCCAACCTGCGCGAAGACGGTTTTGGCGACCAGGCCAGCAGCTGTCACTACACCCTGGAGATGCGCTACCTGGGGCAAATTCATGAGTGCAGTGTGGACCTGCAGCAGCACAGCCTGGACGAGGCAGGGCTGGCCGCGCTGGTCAGCCGCTTCCACAGCCGCCACCAGACCCTGTACTCGTACAGCGAACCCGACAGCCCGGTGGAGCTGGTGAACCTGGAGTGCTCGGTGATCGGCCACCTGCCACGCCCGCCGCAACCCGAGCTGCAGGGACCGGCCGAGCCCCCCGCCCCCACCGCGCAATCCGTCCGCCCGATGCTGTTCAGTGCCGACGGTGAATGGCAGCCCACACCGGTGTTCAACGGTAACCACCTGTTGCCAGGGCAGACCGTGCATGGCCCCTGTGTGATCGAGGAAGACACCACCAACATTGTCCTGCCACCCGGCTGGCAGGCTCGCCTGGAGCCTTCGGCCACCTACCGAGTGACACGCGGGGGTTGATCTTGCGGTCGGCGCGCGCCGATCATGGGCCTGACAACCGCCCGGCAGTTTTGCGCTGCCGGGCGGTTTTTACAATAACAAGAGCTGCTTGAGTAGCTTGCCTGCAGTTCCTTTTTTCAATGCTGCCCTCTTTGAAAAAGGACCCACCATGCCCACAGAACTCTCGACCCACGGCTGGCCACAGCCTGAACGCCAGGCACGCTGGGCCGAAGCCATCAGTGACACCTATTTCCCATTGAGCCTTGAATTTGCTGCCGGACAGCCATTCGATGGCCACCTGCAGCGCTGGAGTACGCCGAGCACGCCGCTCAGCCTGTCGCGCCTGCGGTCCAGCCAGCTGGGTTACTCGCGCAGCAACGCGCATATCGGCCAGGACCATGAAGCGTTCTACCTGGTGACCGTGCCGCATGGCAGCGAGGTGCACTTCGAACAGGACGGCCACCCGATCAGTTGCAGCCCGGGCGGTTTCATCGTCGAGCGCGGCGATGCACCCTACCGCTTCCACTACGGCACGCAGAACGACTTGTGGGTGCTCAAGCTGCCCGAGCGTGCGCTCAAAGCCAACCTGCTGGGGCACAAGCGCTATACCCGGCATTGCTTCGACGCCCGTCAGGGCCTGGGGCGCATCTTCGTCGAGCAACTCGACCTGTGTGCCCGCCATTTCGACACCAGCCCCCCGGCAGCCCGGCATCTACTGCTGGAACAGGCCTCCGCCACCCTGCTGCTGGCCTTGCAACAGGATGAGCGCGTGCTGGGCAGCGAAGGCAGCAACCTCAGCACCCTGCACCTGACGCGGGTCGAGCAGTACGTGCAGCAAAACCTGGGTGACCCCGAGCTGTCGCCACAAACCATCGCCAACGCCTGCGGGCTGTCGCTGCGTTATCTGCACAAGTTGTTCGCGATCACGCCCTACACCCTTGGCGAGTGGGTACGCCGTCAACGCCTGGAGGCCGTGCACCGGCAACTGCTTGACCCGCATTGCCACCTGGCGATCGGCGAACTGGCATTTCGCTGGGGCTTTGCCGATCAGGCGCAGTTCACCCGGGCGTTCCGCCAGCAGTATGGGTGCACGGCGAGCGAGGTGCGGGCTACGCGTGCGCACTGATCACAACAACGGAAAATGGCCCGCTTCCACAGGGGCACGGTCGCGTTGGCTTGGCGGGCTCAATCCCCCTCCACCACATCCACCACTTTCCAGCTGTCGTCCGGGTCGAAGCGTTTCATCTCCTTCGCCAGCCTGTCGCCATGCGGCCCGAGGTCTTTCTCGAACACTTGGCCGTCATGGCTGATCATGAAGCTCATCACCCCGGTGTCGTCGTACTTGGCCGGCCAGGCGACCATGGCGAAGCCACGGCTCATCTGGTTGCCGATCAGGTAGCTGTAGGCACCGCCCGGGGCGGATGGGCCCTGTGCGTCCAGGATGCGGAAGTGGTAGCCATACCAGGCGTCACCGACCACATCCTGGCCGAACAGCGGGCCCAACGGGCTGACGTCACCGTCGCCATCGTCATCCCAATACAACCCGTCATGCTTGCCCGGCTCGCTGAAAATCTTCTGTGCGTACTCCAGCGCACCATCTCCGTTGTGGTCCTGGGTGGCGTAGTCCATTTGCGCATCGTGATAGGCCAACAGCGACTGCAGAACACCCAGCTCGTTGCGCCCGATGCGACGGGCGCGAATTTCGGCACTGCCCGCCTTGAGGTCGAAACGCCAGCCCTGGCGGGTTCTGGTCAGCGGTATGGGCAAGGTCCAATGACCGGTGCCCACCGCCAGGATGGCCTTGCCCTCGCCTGACATGTCGATGCTGTGCTGTGCGCGATACTGCTCGAGAAAGGTATCCACATCGCTGCGTTGCACACCACCGCGCGGTATATAGGTGCGCCAGTCATCGCCCAGCAACTGGGCCAGGCGGGCTTCATCAGGTTTTTCCTGGCCCAGCGCCGCGACAAAGGCTTCCACGGCCTTCTCCGGCGTTGGGAAGGCTTGCTGGGCGGCGGCCATGAACGACCAGGCCAAACCTGCCGTCAGCAGCAATGCAGCCAGTGTTGGGCGCTTCATCGACGGCCTCCTGCGCCGCGACGCGCGGGCGCACTGGGCCGGGAGATCGGGTGCCCGGCGGCACGAGACGCACCGGGCCGCTGAGCGAACGACTGGCTGGTACGGCCGCGGTTGGCCTGCACGCTGGTGCGCGACGGCGAGCGCACACCGTCGAAGGCATTGTTGCGGGCACGGCCTGCCGTATTGGCAGGACGGCTCTGCGCCGGCTGCCGCACCTGGCCGTCGCCCTGCCGGCGTTGATTGGCCAGGTTGCCGTTCTGCTGGCGGCCTTGATCAGTGCGGGTTTCCTGCCGACGGTCAGTCGCCCGCGCGCCATCATCACGGGACGGCATGCGGTTGCCGTCAGGATTGCCTGCCTTGGCCTCGCGCATTTGCTCGCGGGCCTGACGGTTACTGGTAGCCGGCCGTTCGATACCTGCGCGGTCCATCGATGCCCTGGCTTTGTCTCGGGCCTGGGCCCGTTGGGCGTCGTCGCCGCGGAACGCGGTGCGCTGAGTGGCACCGTCCAGCTGGCGGCCGTACTGCTGACGGCTGCGAGAATCGCGGTATGGCACCCCGTCGCGGTTGGCGGCATTGTGCTGCCATTTGTTCTGGTTGTTGGTGATGCGGTTGTTGACGTTGAGGTTGTTGTAGCGGTTGACGTCAATGTCGATGTCATTGTTGTCCCAGTCGCAATCGCCCCACAACGAGGCGACGATCGCCACGCCGGTACCGAAGGCCAGGCCGGCCACCAGCGCGGAACCGGGGTAGTACATGGGCGGCGGCGGGTAATACACCGGCGGCGAGGCCGGGTAGGCCCACGTACCATAGGTGGTGGTCGGGTTATAGCTGGGCACATACACCACTTGCGGGTCGGCCGGCGCGATGACGATGGTGGTGGGCGGGCTGCTGGCCGCTGCCCCTTGGGTGCTACTGCCGCTTGCGGCTGGCGCCGGTGCAGGTGCGGTCTGCACGGTGACGTGCTGGTACTGGCTGCTCTGCAGATTGCCGGCGGCCTGCGCCTGGTGGCGCAAACGCTGCACGCTGCCCATGACATCATCGGGCTGGGCGAGAAAAGCATCGCCCAGGCGCTGCACCCACACCGGGTCCTGGCCAAGCGTTGCCAGCACCTGCGGGAAGGCCACCAGTGCCTGTACGCTAGGGTCCCAGGGCTGCTTGGCCACTTGTCTGACTGCATCGTCACCGGTGGCCTTGGGGTTGGCCTTGGACCAGGTCACGGCTTCATTGACCTGCCCCGGGTAGGTTGACGCCATCAGCACCTGAGCCAGCAACTGATCAGGGTACAAGGCAATGGGGGCCAGCATCTGGTCCAGTTGTTCCTGGGAGAACACCGGGTCCTTGGCTACGGGCGTGGCAGCGGAAGGCGCCGGATCCGGCGCGGGCACGTCTGCGGCCAGCACCAGGCCCGGGGCAGCGCTCAGGCAAAGCAGTGCCGACAGGACAGCAAACAATGGCATGCGCATCGCTTATCCCCATGAGGTCAGACCGCGTGGGTTAAGGGTAGCAATGGCAGTGCTTTTGACCAGACGAGGGGGCGCAAACTTTTCGCGCTCCAAAGGCGGGATGGTTGATGCGTTTGAGTCTATAGGTGCGCTGCGCCGGAATCGTCGATAGTCACTATCGAGCAGGGCAATTTCTACCGAAAGCTGTGGCCGCATAACCTAGCGCCATCCCCACGCTGCCGCCTAGACTGCCCTGGAGCTAACCGATGAATACCTTGGCCCGCCAGCTGTCCGCCACCCTTGCCGTTTTTGCCATCGCCGTGATCAGCGGCTGTGCCAGCCACCCTGAACTGCGCCCGTACACCGCCGAGGAAACCCGCCAGTTGCAACTGGAAGCCTTACAGCGCCGCGGCCTGTCACTGGACAATTACGAGCAGCAACGGCGGGTGATCCTGCGTGCCGGTAACCTGCCTGTCGTGACCGAGGCCGCCGACGCTGAACGTTCTACCAAAGGCTGAACGGGCTAACCGGCGGTTCCCTCCCTCCACTTGCGCAGGTATCCTCTACCGCTCAACCGCAAGCCTTCCAGGACGGAGACCATGATCAGGCCCCTTCTGTTGCTGAGTGCTGCGCTGCTTTTAAGCCCCGCGTCGCAAGCCCAGCAGATGAAACGCCAACTGGGCGATTTCGACTTCACACTCGGCACCACCCCCTCACGCAGCATGGCGCAAGGGCTTATCTCACCCAGCGCCGTTGGCGCATTCCATGGCGGGCTCGACCTCAGCCACCCCAATGGCTGGTACCTGGGCCAGTACGCCCCAAGCATGGGCGTCACCCCTGACTCGACCCTGCGCCTGGACAGCTACCTGGGCTACAAGCACCATTTCGACAGCAGCCTGGGCTACGAGGTAGGGCTGATCCATTACAGTCAGCCCAATATCGCAGGCCCCGACAGCTACGCCCTGTATGGGGGGATTTCGGTGCTGGGCAGCCGCTTCGGCGGGGCGCTGCGCGACAACCCCGACAACCGCACGGGCACGCTGTTCGCCGACTTCGGCCATCTGCCGATGTTCGACGTTGACTTCACCGTCAAGCTCGCCCACCACCGCCTGGGCACGCCGTTCACCATTGGCGATGGCAGCCAGGTGAATACCTTTTCCGATTGGTCGCTGGAGCTGTCGCGGCCCTGGCTGGGCATCGACCTGAACCTGATCTACAGCAACTCCAGCCTGAGTGGCGCGAGCTGCGATGCCTATTCGGGCATCAATACCTATTGCGACAGCGTGGTCACGCTCAAGGCCCAGCGCAGCTTTTTTTAACGGCGCGGCGCCAGCGCCAGGGCAATACCGCCCAACACCACCACACAGGCGATCAACAAACGCAACGACACCGACTCGCCGATCAGGGCAACCCCGCCCAGTGCGGCAATCACCGGCACGCTGAGCTGCAGGGTCGCCGCCTGTTGCGCACTGATCTGCCTGACCACGCCATACCAAACGGCATAGCCTGCGCCAGAAGCCAGCACACCGGAACCCAAGGCATACAACAAGCCAAGTGGCGTGAGGTGCGGGCCGGCACCCAGCAACAGCATCGGTAGCAGCAGCACCAGGCACGGCAAGCTGCGGGCAAAATTGCCGGCAGTGTCGGCCAGCGGCCTGGGCGAGCCTTTGCCCAGTAGCGTATATACCCCCCAGGCCACACCGGACAGGGCCATCAGCAAGGCACTGGCCAACGGCGGCGCCGAGACGCCAGGCAACAGCAGCACCAGCAGGCCGGCAAAGGCGATCAGCATGCCCAGCAGCATGCGTACCGTGATGTGTTCGCCCCTGTACCACGCGAAGCCGAACATAGTGATCTGCACGGCACCGAACAGCAACAACGCCCCCACCCCTGCCCCCAGTTGCAGGTACGCCGCAGAAAACAGGAACGCGTACAGGAACAGGGCCAAGCCGCCCCACCAACTGCCGCCCATGGTGTGCACCGGGCTGCGCAGGCGAATCAGCAACAGCAGAAACAGCGCGCCACTGGCCAGGCGGACCATGGTGAAGGACACCGGGTCGATCGCCCCGTCCTTCAGCGCCAGCCGGCAGAACACCGAGTTGGCGGCAAACGCCACCAGACTGAAAAGGGCAGGCCAAAGCCAGGCGCTGGGCTTGCGGTCGGTAAGCGTGGTCGTGCCTGAACTCATGGTGTGGCCACCTCTGAGTGGGATTGTTGTTATAGCGGCATTTAGTCAGGACCGGCACCGATATACAAGGAAGAATCCACCGTGGAGGATGGCACCGGCTACGCCGGTGTTCGCGGGTAAACCCGCGCCTACGGGCGACCGCGCCGGCTTTTCAGGATTTGAGCAAGACGGCGGCTACTGCTTCGATCTCCACCAGCATGCCGTCCAGCGCCAGCCGGGGCACCGGTATCAGCGTGCAGGTCGGTTTCATGTGCGCCCCCCAGGCCCTGTCGGCCTCTGTCACCCATTGGTGCAGGCGCGCTTCGGAGTGCTCGACAATCAGCAGGGTCAGCTTGAACACCTGGCCCAGGCTGGCACCTTTCGACGCCAGGGCCCGTTCCAGGTTGGCCAGCGCCTGCCGGGCCTGTTCGGCGAACACGGGTGACAACTGGCCCTGGCTATCCTGCCCACCCTGACCGGCGATGAACAGCAGACGGCTGTCAGCGCGCACTTCGGCGACATGGGAGTAGGCGTTGCCACTGGGGTCGTAGAGGCCTTCGGGGTTGCTTAGCTGGAATGCGTTTGATGGGGTCACGACAAGCCCTCGCTCGGTTGGAAGAGCGTCGGAATATCGGACCTTAAGTTAACTCGAGGTCAAGCCTGAAGTAGGACATTTCGTACAAGGCATCGTCATGTTGGAACCAAGCGTGTGTTTGCGCAGCGGCTGTCAGGCCTTAGATTGCAAAGCCCGGCATGGAGGCCTTTAACCAAGAAGGAAAACCAATGAGCAAATTTGATTTTCAGCTGGCCTATACCATCAAACCGCACAACCCTGCGTACGATGAAACCGATGCGGCACAGGCACGTCTGTACCTGCGGGAAAAGCTCGGCCTGGACACCGTCGAGCACATTGAAACCACGCTGCTTGGCATGATCACGCTCAATGGCACCACCCTCGCGGAGCGCAAGCGGGAAGCTGAAAAGCTGGTCCGTGATTACATCCATGACGCGCTCAAGGAACTGCGCGTACTGTCTACCGTGAAGTTCTACGGCTGCCTGATGGTGGACGGGCTGGGTCCTGCCATGCGTTTCGACATCCTGCCCAAATGACCCTCGACGGCCTCAGGCGCCCCCGCGCCCGAGGCCGCAAACCGTCACTTTTCCTGCAACACCGCCCTGCCCTTCACCGCCCGCGGCCCGCGCCAGGCCCAGAACAGCAAACCGGGGAAGGGTGCGTAGACCACGAAAACGATCCACAGCATCTTGCGCTCGGCGCGCCGTTCACTGCCGATGATGTGCCAGATGGCCCAGATCTCCAGCAGGATGACCAAGGCTGCGATGATGATCCAGATCGTACCGATTTCCATGAGCGCTCTCCCAATGGCATGTATTGGGTTGGGTTGCTGCAAACGCTGAGGGTTCAGATTGATTTGACTCACCGCGCCCTCTTTGCAGGCGCGGCGATAGGGCCTCATTGCCGTGGTGCATTCTCCAGTGCAGCCTTCAACGCCGCTGCATCGGTGAACGCCCGCTGGCTGACCAGCACGCCCTGCTGCAGTTGCAACCACTGCACCTGGCCCTCCTGCCCGGGGTAACGGCTGGCCACTCGCCCATCACGGTCGAGCAGCACCCGGTAGCTGTAATCGCGCATGGCCGGGACAGCGAACAGTTTGCTGATCAGCGCAGGCATGCGCTGAATGTCGGCCACGAATACAGCGGCGCGTGCTTCCAGGTAGCCCTTGGGCTGCTCGGCCAGCGCCGCCTTGACCAGCTTGGCACCGTCCATATCGCGCGCCACCAGCAAAATCTGCGTGTCGGTACCAAGGCTGTAGGCCTGGTCGTACTGGTCGAGCAGTGTGAACGGGGCAAGCTTGTCGCCCTGCTCCAGGGCGTTGGCCAGCAACGGCAACAGGCTGAGCAACACTACAACGGCATATCTCATCAGGGGCATCCTCAATGGCGGAACGTCAGCATAGCGGGAAAGCACCAGGACAGGCTGGTTTGCCTGAACACGACCTGTAATACGACACAGCCACCGGGGAGATTGTCTTTCCTCCGGGCACCGTCCACACTCTGCGGGCCAGCCAGGAAGCGGAGTTCAGAGTGCCCACGCCACGCCAGTTCAGCCAAAAGACCAGCACCAGCAACATGCTACGGCTCAAAACAAGCGGCGCCAATGCCCAGGCGCCCTATCGGGTCGATTTCATCCTGCTCGAACACTTCTCAATGGCCAGTTTCACGGTGGCCATGGACGTACTGGTCACGGCCAACCTGCTACGTGCCGACAGCTTCCAGTTCACCCCGCTGTCGCTGGACGGCGACCGGGTGCTCAGCGACCTGGGACTGGAACTGGTAGCCACCGAGCTGTCCGCTGCGGCGCTGAAGGAGCTGGACCTGTTGGTGGTCTGCGGCGGCTTGCGCACACCACTCAAGTACCCGGAACTCGATCGCCTGCTGAACGATTGCGCTGCCCACGGCATGGCCTTGGGCGGCTTGTGGAACGGCGCCTGGTTCCTTGGCCGTGCCGGGGTGCTGGACGACTACGGTTGCAGCATCCACCCCGAGCAACGTGCCAGCCTGTCGGAGCGCAGCCCGCAAACCCGCATCACCCCGGCCAGCTTTACCCTCGACCGTGACCGCCTCAGCGCCGCCAGCCCCAATGGCGCCATGGAGCTGATGCTGGGCCTGGTACGCCGGCTGTATGGTGATGGCCTGGCCGAAGGCGTCGAGGAAATCCTGTCATTCTCCGGTGCGCGCTACCGCCAGGTGGGTCCTGGGGCGAAGAAGTCCATGAGCCTGCACCTGCGCACCATTGTCGAGCTGATGGAGAACAACCTCGAGGAAACCCTCAGCCTCGACCAGCTGGCCGCCTACAGCGGGCGCTCGCGGCGGCAGATCGACCGCCTGTTCCAGGCCCAGCTGGGCACGTCGCCCCGGCGCTATTACATGGAGCTGCGCATCACCAAGAGCCGCCGGCTGCTGCAGTATTCCGACCTGTCGGTAATGGAAGTGGCAGTGGCCTGCGGGTTTGTCTCGGTGTCGCACTTCAGCAAGTGCTATGCGGCGTATTTCGGCTACCCGCCGTCGCGCGAGCAACGGCTGGGCGAGTGACCGAGGCCCTTTGAGCCAGCCCAGGCGCTCGAGCAATCTCAGGTACGAGGCTCGAGCTGGATATACCGCAACACCGCATCACAGATCATGGCTTTGTGGCGCAGCTTTATTTGCTCATCAGACAGGTCGATCTGGAAGATCTCGCCAAAGGTATGGCGGTTCGACACCCGGTAGAAGCAGAACGAGCTCATCAGCATGTGCAGGTCGATGACCTCGATGCCGGCGCGGAACACGCCTTCCTGAACGCCACGGCGCAGGGTGTTGCCCAGGGCCTCCAGCACCAGGCTGCTCATTTCGCGAATGGCCGGCGACTGCTTGACGTACTCGCCATAGTGGATGTTTTCGGTGCAGATGATGCGCACGAAATCGACGTTGCGGTCATGGTGATCGAAGGTGAACTCCACCAGCCGGCGGATCGCCTGCTCAGCCGGTAACGACTCCAGGTCCAGGCTCTGTTCGGTCTTGCGGATATCCCCGTACAACTTCACCAGGCACTCGCAATACAGCTGCTCCTTGCTGCCGAAGTAGTAGTAGATCATGCGCTTGGAAGTGGCGGTGCGTTCGGCGATGGCGTCGACGCGGGCGCCGGCCAGCCCTTGCTGAACGAACTCGTTGATGGCGGCCTGGAGGATGTCCTCGCGTGTTTTCTCAGGGTTGTTCTTGCGCGTTTTGCGCACCCCTTCGGTTTCAGGCTGGCCGAGGCCGACTACGGAATCACTCATACCCACTCACAGGCTGTTTATTGGAATGCCGGGATTATCCGTTAGCGCGGCCATGCAGGGAAGCACGCTGTTGGTCGGGTAGCCATGATGCCTTGGGCTCAAGCAGCGCGGTCAGCCTGCGGGCACTGATCATCAGCCAGGCGCACAGTCAGTTACGCTGGGCAGTCGCGGGCGCCGGCGCGGGAGTCAGGCGCAGCACGCGGTTACGCCCACCTTCAGCGAGCAGATAACCCCCGATACCATCGGCGATGATCGCCTGCGGAGCCTTGAGGAAAGTCAGCACCGTTTGCTGGCTGCCATCGGCATCGATGCGCAGCAGGCGCGCACGGTGTGTGTTGTCCTCGCTGATCCATAGGCCACGTTGATCACAATACAAGAATGTAGGGTTACGCAGACCATCGACCACCACCGGGTCGCTGCCATCGTCGGACAGGGAGCGGACCCTGCCATTGGCCTTTTCGGTGTACAGCAAGCGGCCATCGCTGCAGCGGGTCAGGCCTTCGGTTTCGGTCAGGCCGGACCGGAGTACCTCCAGCTGCCCGCTGCTCCAGTCATAGCGCATCAGGCGACCATTGCCCTTGCGGTCTTCGATGGCATAAAGATAGTTGCCTTCGTTCCAGAGGCCTTGCACGCTCTCGCCGTCGAACAGCCGGGTGACCTGGCCATCGCGGGACAGGCTGACAGGTGCCAGGCCACCTTCCTGGCTGAACACCCAGCCGCCCTGCGCCGCGACCATACCGTCGGGCTTGGACAGGTTATCGACCAGCACGACGCGCTCGCCGGTAGCCGTGATCTTGAGGATGCTGCCCCGCCCGTCATCCAGTTCACGGCTGACCAGCAGGCTGCCATCCGTTTGCGGTAACAGCGAGGCGGCTTTGGTTACGTCGCGATGCAACACCTCAATATCCCAGCCGGTAGCGGCCTGGACCGGGTAGAAACTCTGCCACGCGAAGAAGCCCAAGGTGGCCGCGAGCAGCCCGGAGGTGGCAGTCAAGGCGATGCGGGCGCTGCGCTTGCGCAGGATGTGCGGCATGAAGGGGCTCCTCGGAATCGTTGCGGATCCTAGCAAGCGAATGTGAAAAAAATGTCGAAAGCTGCACAAACGGGTGCTGCAGGACCCGCCGATCTCAGCCCATGGCGCCTCCAACAACGATAGGCACCCCGCTACTAAAAACAAAAGGATATAAAAATAACTAAACAATCTAACAAACTGGAATATATAAATTGAAAGCCAAACGCCACCTCCTTAGTCTGGGCAGATCGCCTCTCACCCGATTCAAGGAGCAATGCCCATGCCCAAACATGCCTTCTCCCCACTACGCCGTCTGCTGATCGGCGGTTTACTGGCCAGCGTCGCCAGCGCCCTGCTGCCCTGGTCCGAAGCCATTGCCGACGACGCCAGGACACTGCGCATCGGCTACCAGAAATTCAACAGCATCAACATCCTCAAAGGCAGCGGCGCCCTGGAGAAGGCCCTGGCACCGCAAGGTGTGAAGGTCAGCTGGCATGAGTTCGCCGCAGGCCCCCAGCTACTGGAGGCACTGAGCACCGGCGCTATCGACCTCGGCCACGCAGCCGATGCCCCCTCGGTGTTCGCCCAGGCCGCAGGCAAGCCTGTGGTCTACCTGGCCGCCGAACAACCCTACCCACGCGGCATTGGCCTGGTCGTGCGCGAGCAGGACCACCTGGCCAGTGTGCAGGACCTGAAAGGCAAGCGTGTGGCCACCGGCCGCGGCTGGAATGCCCAATACCTGCTGGCCGTAGCCCTGCAGCAGGCTGGCCTCAGTTACAAGGACATTACCCCCGCTTACGTCAACAATGCCGCCGATGCCGTGGCCGCCCTGCAATCGGGCAGTGTGCAGGCCGTGACCCTGTGGGACCCGTTCCTCGCCGCCGCAGAAAGCCAGCCAGGGTTGAAAAACCTACGCGACGGCAGCGGCCTGTCCAACAACCGCACCTTCTACCTGTCCACAGCCCGCTATGCCGACGAGCACCGTGCACTGCTGAAAACCTTCTTTGCCGAGCTGGGCAAGGTCAGCCAGTGGGCCAACGCCAAGCCTGCCGAAGTTGCCGCGCTGCTGGCACCGCAGCTGGGGATCAGCACCCAGGTGCTGGAAGTGGCCAGCGAACGGCGCAACTACAACGCCGTCGCTATCACCCCGCAGATCGTTGCCGAACAACAGAAGCTGGCGGACACCTTCCAGGGCCTGGGCCTGATTCCACGCAAGCTACAGGTGGCCGAAGCGGTCTACCCGGCTTCCGTGTTGCCTTGAACGGAGCGCGCTGACCATGCCTCGCCCGATCCGCTTCAACGCCTTCAGCATGAACGCTGCCAGCCACCAGTCCCCTGGGCTGTGGCGCCATCCGCGCAACACCAGTGTGGCGTTCAACCGCCTGAGTTACTGGACCGACCTGGCCCGCCTGCTCGAGCGCGGCCTGTTCGACGCCCTGTTCATCGCCGATGTGCTGGGTATCTACGACGTCTATCAAGGCAGCCCGCAAGCCGCCCTGCGCGGTGGCGTGCAGGTGCCGGTCAATGATCCGCTGCTGCTGGTGCCGGCGATGGCCGGGGTGACCGAGCACTTGGGTTTTGGTGTCACCTTTTCGCTGACCTACGAACACCCCTACCCCTTCGCCCGGCGCATGTCCACGCTCGACCACCTGAGCAATGGCCGGGTCGGCTGGAACATCGTCACCGGGTATCTGGACAGCGCTGCGCGCAACCTCGGCCTGGCGCGTCAACTGGGCCACGACCAACGCTACGACCTGGCCGAGGAATACCTGCAGGTGCTGTACAAGCTGTGGGAGAAAAGCTGGGACGACGACGCTGTGCTGCTGGAGCGTGAAAGCGGGCGCTATATCGAACCCTCGCGGGTACACCCGATCAACCATGTGGGCGAGCACTTCCAGGTGCCCGGCATGCACCTGTGCCAGCCGTCGCCGCAACGCACCCCGGTGTTGTTCCAGGCCGGTGCGTCGGCACGCGGCCAGCAGTTTGCCGCACGGCATGCCGAATGCGTGTTTATCAGCGGGCCGACGCCGACGGTGCTGCGCCGCTACGCCGACGGCATCCGCCAGGCCTGCGAAGCGGCCGGGCGTGGCCGTGACGAAGTGCTGATCTACGCCCAGGCGCTGTTGATTGTCGCCCCCACGCGGGAAGAAGCCGAGGCCCGCTTTAACGACTATCGCCGTTATGTCGACCTGGACGCTGCCCTGGCACTGCTGTCAGGCTGGACCGGTATCGACTTCGCCGGCCTCGACCCCGATGCACCGATCGAGTACGTCGAGAACGATGCTGGCCGTGCTGCCCTGGCAGCCTTTACCGCCGCCGACCCCACTCGCCGCTGGACCGTACGCGAAGCCGCCGAGTTCGTTGGCCTGGGCGGTCGCGGCCCCGTGCTGATCGGCGCTGCCAGCGAGGTGGCCGACCAGCTGGAAACCTGGCTGGACCATACCGGCATCGACGGTTTCAACCTGACCTACGCCGTGCAACCGGACGACCTGGCCAATGTGGTCGACCTGCTGGTGCCCGAGCTGCAACGGCGCGACCGCTACCCGCTGAGCTACACCGAGGGCCCCCTGCGCCACAAGCTGTTCGGCCGCGGCGGCCAGCTGCCCGAACGGCACGTTGGGCGTCAGGTCAGCATTCAGTGATCAAATACCGGGTATTCCAACATTTAATTTGTGGATGGCACGCACTCGACCCTATTCTGTGGCCACATCCCCTGCGCCGCACCGGCCGGTGCGGTTCAAGGCATGGGGAGAGAACAACAAGTCGAGATCGTCCATGTCGAACCATTCGTACTTCGCCCCCCACGGTGGGCACCCGGCTCAAACCGAGCTGCTGACTGACCGTGCCATGTTCACCGAAGCCTATGCCGTCATCCCTAAAGGCGTGATGCGTGACATCGTCACCAGCCACCTGCCCTTTTGGGACAAGATGCGCATGTGGGTCATCGCCCGCCCGCTGACCGGTTTTGCCGAAACGTTCTCCCAGTACATCGTCGAACTGGCCCCGGAAGGCGGCAGCGAGCGCCCTGAGCTGGACGCCGATGCGGAAGCCGTGGTGTTCATTGTCGAAGGCGAACTGGACATCACCGTCGAAGGCAAACACCACACCCTGGTACCTGGCGGCTACGCCTTCCTGGCCCCGGGCGCCGAGTGGAGCCTGCGTAACAACAGCAAGTCCAACGTCACCTTCCACTGGCTGCGCAAGCACTACCAGAAGGTTGAAGGCCTGGACGTGCCGGAATCCTTCGTCACCCACCGCGACAACGCCACCGTCATCGAGATGCCGGGCACCGAAGGCCGCTGGAAAACCACCCGCTTTGTCGACATGGCCGACATGCGCCACGACATGCACGTGAACATCGTCACCTTCCAGCCGGGCGGTGTGATTCCGTTCGCAGAAACCCACGTGATGGAACACGGCCTGTACGTGCTGGAAGGCAAGGCAGTGTACCGTCTGAACCAGGACTGGGTCGAAGTGGAAGCCGGCGACTTCATGTGGCTGCGCGCCTTCTGCCCGCAAGCCTGCTACGCCGGCGGCCCAGGCAACTTCAGCTACCTGCTGTACAAGGACGTGAACCGTCACGTACACCTGACGCTGAACCCTAAGCGCTAAGCCCAGGCTGATGCCCGCAAGCCCGCCAACCTGGCGGGCTTTCTGTTTGCCGCGCATACTGAAATACCCACCCCTGCAGGGTACCGGCCATGAACCGCTGCCTGCTGCTCGCGGCCTTGCTGCTGTGCGCCTCTGCCCTGGCCGCCGATGACTGGCACCTGGCCTACGACCGCGAAGGCATTCGCGTGTACCTGAAAGATGCAGGCAACTCCCCCTACCAGCAGTTTCGTGGTGTCAGCACCATGAAAGCCAGCCTGCGCACGCTCACTGACCTGCAGGATAACCTGCGGGTGGCTTGCAAGTGGCTGTACGCCTGTGACCAGATGCGGCTGCTGGATGTGGAGGGTGACAACACCTGGGTGTACCTGACCACTCAGCTGCCTTGGCCGGCGAGGCCACGGGACATTGTGCTGAAAGTGACCAGCGAACGCCTGGTCGACGGTACCCTGGTGCGCCACCTGAGCGCCGATCCCGACAGGATCCCCAGGGTTGACGGCCTGATCCGGGTAGAGCACCTGAGTGGCGTGTGGCAGATGAGACCGCTGGGTGACCGGGTGACCGAGGTGACCTACCAGTTGCAGGCCGCCCCTGCCGGGGATGTGCCGGGGTGGCTGGCCAACCGGTTTGTGGTGGATACACCGGTGGTGACGTTGCGTACGTTGCGAGCGGTGGCTGAGCGCCAACCTTGAAGTGCCGCCAGGCCGCAGACCGACTGCAGCAGGGCCAGCAGCTTTTTATGCAATACCCCTCTCTGGCTCAGCGGTCACATCTTGTAGGTCGACAGCAGGATGCTGGTCTCGGTGTTCTCGATATGCGGGATCGAGCGGATGGTGTTCAGCGCCCGGTCGAACGCTTCGAGGGTGTCGGCGCGCAGCTCTGCCATCAGGTCCCAGCGGCCATTGGTGGTGTGGATGGCCACAACATTGGGATGCCCGCGCAGCGCGTGCTTGACCTCTGCGGCATGGTGGCCACTGATGCCGATGCTGGTGATTGCCCGCACCCCCTGGTCCAGCGCATCGGAGCGCAAACGTACCGTGTAACCGATGATCACACCCTGCTCTTCAAGCCGGGTAATGCGGTTATGCACCGTTGCCCTGGCCACCTTCAGCTTTTTTGCCAGGGTCAGCACAGGGGTACGTGCATTGTCCCGCAACAGTGCAATCAGTTCCCGATCGATCGTGTCCATAAGCCTGCCAAATAATCAGATTGCTACATTGGGTTAGCAGATTGTCCATAAGCCTGACAAAACTGACAACCTGTATGCTTCTGATTGGCGCAACCTGTCATCACAATGTTCATGCGGCTTCACTTCGATAATCTCAAGCGCTTAACCCGCACTGCTGGGCAAGCGCACAATAACAAGGTGCAAGAGCATGACGTATTTCATTGATGTTCCAACCATGTCGGACCTGGTGCATGACATTGGCGTAGCGCCGTTTATTGGCGAGCTTGCCGCTGCCCTGCGGGACGATTTCAAACGCTGGCAGGCGTTTGACAAGTCCGCGCGCGTTGCCAGCCACTCGGAAGTGGGCGTGATCGAACTGATGCCGGTCGCCGACAAAAGCCGCTATGCCTTCAAATACGTCAACGGCCACCCGGCCAATACTGCACGCAACCTGCATACGGTGATGGCCTTCGGTGTACTGGCCGATGTCGACTCCGGTTACCCGGTGCTGCTGTCCGAACTGACCATCGCCACCGCCCTGCGCACCGCAGCGACTTCGCTGATGGCAGCCCAGGCACTGGCCCGCCCGAACGCGCGCAAGATGGCGCTGATCGGCAACGGCGCGCAAAGCGAATTCCAGGCCTTGGCCTTCCACAAGCACCTGGGCATCGAAGAAGTCGTCGCCTACGACACCGACCCGCTGGCCACCGCCAAGCTTATCGCCAACCTCAAGGAGTACAGCGGCTTGACCATCTGCCGGGCCAGCTCGGTAGCCGAGGCGGTGAAAGGCGTGGACATCATCACCACGGTGACGGCCGACAAGGCCTACGCCACCATCATTACCCCCGACATGCTGGAGCCCGGTATGCACCTGAACGCCGTGGGCGGTGACTGCCCAGGCAAAACCGAGCTGCACGCCGATGTGCTGCGCAACGCACGGGTGTTCGTCGAGTACGAACCACAAACCCGTATCGAAGGTGAGATCCAGCAGCTGCCGGCGGACTTTCCGGTGGTCGACCTGTGGCGCGTGCTGCGCGGTGAAACCGAGGGCCGCCAAAGCGACAGCCAGGTCACTGTGTTCGATTCGGTGGGCTTCGCCCTCGAAGACTACACCGTACTACGGTACGTACTACAGCAAGCCGAAAAGCGCGGGATGGGTGCCAAGATCGACCTGGTGCCGTGGGTTGAGGACGACCCGAAAGACCTGTTCAGCCACACCCGAGGCCGCGCTGGCAAAAGGCGCATCCGACGGGTTGCCTGACATTGAATCGGTTTAGTCGAACGTGTGGGAGCAACTGTCTTGCTCAATTTCTAAAAGCTGGCGATCCCACAGGGGGGGGCTCAGGCCTAGTGGCAAACGTGGCTGTCGACCAAGGTGTAACGCACCGTGGCCGATGAATGGTTGGGGCAAGCTCAAGGTTGCAGGCGGTCAATGTGGGCGCGGGCATGCCCACATTGACCGGCAAGGCCGGTGCCCTGCAACGCGGTGGCTGCTTCGCGGGCTCGCCCGCTCCCACAGACCGCGCAAGTACCGAGCGTTGAGCAACTGCGCCACCACCGCCCGCCGCTGCCGTTCGCCAAGCGCAATCTGGACCAGGACGCGACCTTTGGGAGCAACTGTCTTGCTCAATTTCTAAAAGGTGGCGCGATCCCCGTGGGAGCGGCCTTGCGTCGCGAAAGGGCCGCGCAGCGGCCCCAGGATCTCGGCATCATGCATAGATTGCTGGGGCCGCTTTGCGGCCCTATCGCGACACAAGGCCGCTCCCACAGGGGGGCTCAGGCCTAGTGGCAAACGTGGCTGTCGACCAAGGTATAACGCACCGTGGCCGATGAAGGGTTGGGGCAGGCTCAAGGTTGCAGGCGGTCAATGTGGCAGGCATGCCCGCTAAGCAGGCTGCACGGTGCATGGCACGGGCTTAGCCCGTGCTCGCCGGAAAAGCCCACAGTGATCGCGCTGGCGTTGGGTCATGTGCAAGCGCATTTCCCTCTGACCGTCAGATCCCACCGCCCGCCAGCAACTGCGTCATCACCTCAGCCAACGCCTTGACCATCACATCCGCCGTCGGCCGGTGCACGATGACGATCTCATAGCTGTCGACCTCCGGCAGCCCTTGCCCGGCCCCCAGCACCCTGTGCTCGCCGGTGGCCGCCCTGGGTGGCAGCAGGCTGATACCCATGCCATCGGCGACCGCAGCCTGGATGCCACTGAGGCTGGAACTGGTAAAGCTGATGCGCCAGCGCCGACCCATGCTTTCAATGGCGTTGATCATGTCCTCGCGGTACAGGCCGCGTGGCGGAAAGGTGACCAACGGGATCGGGTCCAGCTCGAAGGCAGGCGAGTGTGCGCTGTCGATCCACTGCAGACGCTCTGGCCAGCAGGCCACGCCCTCACGGCTGTTGCGCCGCTGCTTGAGCAGCACCAGGTCAAGTTCGCCATTGTCGTAGGCCTGGCTCAGGTCACGGCACAAGCCGCTGGTCACTTCGAGCTTCACCTGTGGGTGCAGCCGGCTGAATGCCGACAGCGCATTGGTGGTACGCCCGCCCACGAAGTCCTCGGGCACACCAAGCCGTACCGTGGTGCCCACCATCGCCCCGGCCAGGGCTTCAAGCATCTGATCGTTCAGGGCCAGCATGTGCCGGGCATAGCCGAGCAAGGTCTGCCCGGCGTCGGTCGGCAGCACATCACGGTTGCCCCGCACCAGCAGGCGGTGGCCGACCATGTCTTCCAGGCGGCGCACTTTCTGGCTGATCGTCGACTGGGTCGAATGCAGCCGCGCGGCAGCGGTGGTGAAGCTGCCGCAGTCGGCCACCACGACAATGGCACGCAGCAGGTCGAGGTCGAACAGAGCTCTATTCGATTTCACGCTGATAGACATCTAGATATTCAACGACTGAATGGCAAGTCTGCGTTCTATCACGGCTAGTCACCGAGGGCCACTCCTTCCCGCCGAGGATCGGCACCGCCTGACCAACCCTCGCCGCTGCGCTGGATGATCTGCATGCCGCTGGTCATGGTCATCGGTGTCACCTCATGGCCCCAGGCTGCCAACTGGCGGATCAGCGCCGGGCTGCTCAGCCCTGCTTCCACTTCGGTGCCGGCATTGCGGCTGCCGAAGTTGGGCAGGCCCGCGGCCTGCTGCGGGTCGAGCTGCCAATCCAGCAGGCCGACCAGTGCCTTGTTCACGTAACCGATGATCTGCGAACCACCCGGCGAACCGAGGCTCGCGACAAATTCGCCCGTGGCACGCGAGAACACCAATGTCGGCGCCATGGCCGACAGCGGCCGTTTGCCCGGCTGCACCCGATTGGCCACAGGCTTGCCGTGCTCGTGGGGGATGAACGAGAAGTCGGTCAGCTGATTGTTGAGCAGGAAGCCCTTGACCATCAGGTGCGAGCCAAATGCGGCCTCCACCGAGGTGGTCATGGCCAGGGCCTGGCCGCTGTCATCCACCGCACTGAGGTGAGAGGTGGAGATGCGCAGTGGCGAGCGGTCGGGCGCAAGTGCCAGGTCCGCTCCTTGCGGCTGGCCCGGGCGGGCGCGCTTCATGCTGTGCTCGCCGATCAGCGCCGCGCGGCTGGCCAGATAAGCAGAATCGGTCAGGGCCTTGACCGGGACGGGCACGTAGTCGTTGTCGGCCAGGTACTGAGCGCGGTCGGCGTAGGCCAGGCGCTCGGCCTCGGCGATCAGGTGCACGGCCAAGGGCGGGGCTTCCAGGCGGGCCGGGGACGAGGTGGCCAGCGGTCGCAGCGCTGCCAGGTCGCGTTGCGGCGCGGTGCGCTGCACGGCTTCGAGCAGGCCCAAGGTCTGCAGCACGGTCACCCCACCCGAGGAGGGTGGCGGCATGCCGCATATTTGCCAGGCCTTGTAGGGACCGCACAACGGCTCGCGCTCCTTGGCCTGGTACTGCTGCAAATCCTGCAGCGACAGATACCCGGCATTGGCATGGCCACGCACCGTGGCGACGATGGCTTCGGCAATTTCACCGCTGTAGAACACCTCGGGCCCCTGTGCGGCGATCTGCTCCAAGGTATGGGCCAACTCAGGGTTGCGCAGGATTGTACCCACGGCCAGCGGCCTGCCCTGTTCATCCAGGAAGTAACGGGCCATTGCGGGTGAGCGGGCAATGTAGGGGTCCCCGGCCAGTAGCGTGTGCAGGCGCTCGGAAACCGCGAAGCCGTTGCGTGCCAAGGCGATGGCCGGGGCGAACAGGGCGTGCCAGGGCAACTTGCCGTGCTGCTCGTGGGCCTGTTTCAGGGCACGCAGCACCCCGGGCACGCCCACCGAACGCCCACCGATCTGCGCCACCCGGAACGGCATGGGTGTGCCATCGGCTTGCAGGAACAGTTTTTCCGTCACCGCCGCAGGTGCTGCCTCACGCCCGTCGAATGCCTGCACGCGCTTGCCATCCCAGTACAGGATGAACGCTCCGCCACCGATCCCACTGGACTGCGGCTCGACCAGTGTCAGCACCATTTGCATGGCGATGGCGGCGTCAATCGCACTGCCGCCGGCACGCAACATCGCCCGCCCCGCTTCACTGGCCAGCGGGTTGGCTGCGGCAACCATGTGCCGGCTGGCGTGCACCGGCTGCAAACCGCTGCGGTAGCCGGAGGCCAGTTCCGGTGGCGTGGGCAATACCTGGTCGGCGCCGGCCCAGTTACTGGTAACCAGCAGGCACAGAGCGCCGATCAGCGGGGTGGGATATTTCATCGTCATGCATCCTGCCATCACCTATTCAGCGAAGCACTGTCGGTCATACGCAGTCTCGACTTCAAGCCTTGGTGTAATTACCGGCAAGCCATTCGCTGACCAATGCAGCCCTTGCTCCCTGCATGAGTGCCAGGTTTGCGCAATGACGGATCAGGTCACTTCTTCGAACGGCAGCCCCACATAGTTCTCGGCAATGTTCACCAGCCCCGCCGGCGAGGTCAGGAAGTACTCGCGGTCAGCTTCCTGCATCTTCTGGTCCCAGGCGTCCTTGTGGCTACCGAAGTCATGCAGCAGTTGGGTCATGAACCAGCTGAAGCGCTCGCCCTTCCACACGCGGCGCAGTGCCAGCGGCGAGTATTGCGCAAGCAGGTCGACGCGCCCTTCGTGGTACACCTTGACCAGAATGCGGTACAGGTAGTTGACGTCCGAGGCCGCCAGGTTAAGGCCTTTGGCACCCGTAGGGGGGACGATGTGCGCCGCGTCACCCACCAGGAACAGGTGACCATACTGCATGGGTTCGACCACCAGGCTACGCAGTGGCGCAATGCTTTTTTCCAACGCGGGGCCTGTGACCAGGTCCGCCGCCACCTCGGCGGGCAAACGGGCTTTCAGTTCGTCCCAGAAACGCTCGTCAGACCACTCCTCGACCCGATCCTGCAAAGGTACCTGCAGGTAGTAGCGGCTGCGTGTTTGCGAGCGTTGGCTACACAACGCGAAACCGCGCGCATGGTGGGCGTAGATCAGCTCGTGATTGACCGGCGGAGTGTCCGACAGCAGGCCCAGCCAGCCAAACGGGTAAACCCGTTCATACTGCTTCAGCACGCCCTCCGGGATGCTCTGCCGCGAGATGCCGTGGAAGCCGTCGCAGCCGGCGATATAGTCGCAGTCAACCCGCTGCACCCGGCCATCCTTTTCGAACGTCAGGTAGGGCTTCTCGCCTTTCAATTCATGCGGCTGAACGTTGGCGGCTGAATAGATGATCGGCGCACCACTGGCTTCACGGGCCTGCATCAGGTCACGGGTGACCTCGGTCTGGCCGTAGACCATCACCGTCTTGCCACCGGTCAGCGCCTTGAGGTCCAGACGTTGACGGCGCCCACCAACCAGCAGCTCGACCCCCTCGTGCACCAGGCCTTCACGGTCCATGCGCTCGGCCACGCCGGCCTCGCGCAGCAGGTCGACCGTGCCTTGCTCCAGCACCCCGGCGCGGATGCGGCCTAGTACGTACTCGGCGGTCTGGCGTTCGACGATGATGTTATCGATACCGGCCTTGTGCAGCAGCTGGCCCAGCAGCAGGCCAGACGGACCTGCACCAATAATTGCAACCTGAGTTTTCATTGTTGTTGTCTCTGTTCGGACGATACCGGCCTGGGACTGGCAGCGGGGCGGCATCTGCTGTTAGGGTTTGCCATTGCATTTTTACTGGCAGAAAACGCCGTTTAAGTGTGCTATTCCATAAAAAACCTGCACTTTTACGAAAAGCGTTCGATTAACGGACAGGCCAACCCAGATGAAATCCACCCTCCCCGGCGTCCCGTTGTTCAAGCTGTATGGCGAAAATCAGGCCTGGCCCGGCACCGACCTGCTGCACTGCGAGTCGATCCCGGCACGCAGCCGCCTGCATCACTGGGAGATCAAGCCGCACCAGCATGCCGAGCTGTTCCAGCTGCTGTATGTACAGCGTGGCCAGGCCCAGGTGGAGATCGAGGGCGTGCGCAGTGCCATCGGCGAAGCGGCGATCCAGGTCGTGCCACCGATGACCGTGCATGGCTTTCGCTTCAGCGCCGATATCCAGGGCTATGTCCTGACCTTTGGTACTGCCCTTGTAGCGAACCTGGAACAGCGCCTGGGCGCGCCACTGACGGTGCTGGCACAGCCTGCGTGTTATCCGTTGGGCCATGACCGCGTGCACCTGCGCAGCCTGGTCGACACCTTGCAGCGGGAGTACCAAGGCAATGCCCCGGCACGCGCCGCGATGCTGGAAGCGTTGGTGAC
Organism: Pseudomonas sp. FW305-E2; assembly: GCF_058782925.1. Lineage (NCBI taxonomy): Bacteria > Pseudomonadati > Pseudomonadota > Gammaproteobacteria > Pseudomonadales > Pseudomonadaceae > Pseudomonas > Pseudomonas sp. FW305-E2. Next base: position 31,101 of record NZ_JBYSYE010000041.1, read on the forward strand.
CGCGCTGATGGTGTGGATCAGCCGCCGTCAGCAGCAAGGGCAGGCACCGCGTAACCGTGATGAACGTGACCGCCTGTTGCTGGGGCAATACTTGCGCTTGGTCGAAGCGCATTACCGCGAGCATCTGTCGGTTGAAGACTTTGCCGCGCGGCTGAATATTCCGAGTTTGCAACTGAACCAGCTGTGCCGGGCACTGAGCGGTCAGACTGCATTGCAGGTGGTGCACCAGCGGTTGTTGCTGGAGGCGCGACGCAACCTTATTTACACGCGGATGAGCATCGGGCAGTTGTCGGATAGCCTGGGGTTTACCGACCCGACCTACTTCGCCCGGTGGTTCAAGCGCTTGAGTGGGCAAACGCCCAATGCGTATCGCAGATCAGGGTTGTCGGAATAATCCTTGGCGGCCTCTTCTTGACGTATACGTCAACCTGCCCTCAGGATATCCGCATACCCCACGCCGAGCCCGAGCATGAGCACTCAGACCTACAGCATCTCCGACCTGTCCCGCGAACTGGACATCACCACCCGCGCTATCCGCTTCTACGAAGAACAGGGCCTGCTCAGCCCTGAGCGTCGTGGCCTGGAACGTATCTACTCACCGCGCGACAAGGTCAGCCTGAAGCTCATCCTGCGCGGCAAGCGCATTGGCTTTTCCCTGGCCGAGTGCCGCGAGTTGATCGAACTGTATGACCCCACCAGCGGCAACCTCAAACAGCTCAACAGCATGCTGGCGAAGATTGCCGAGCGCCGCGCCCAGCTGGAGCAGCAGATGCTGGACATCCACCAGATGCAACTGGAACTGGACACCGCCCAGGAGCGCTGCGAACAAGCCCTGGCCGCCACCCTGAACAACAAAGACAACCGCTGAACGCCACAGGAAACCCGCCATGTCCTTGCCCAAACACGTCCGCCTGGTCGAAGTCGGCCCCCGCGACGGCCTGCAGAACGAAGCCCAGCCCATCAGCGTCGCCGACAAGGTACGCCTGGTCAACGACCTCACCGAAGCGGGCCTGGCCTATATAGAAGTGGGCAGTTTCGTGTCACCCAAGTGGGTGCCACAGATGGCCGGCTCTGCCGAGGTATTCGCCGGCATCCAGCAGCGCCCCGGTGTGACGTATGCCGCACTGGCGCCGAACCTGCGCGGTTTCGAGGACGCCCTGGCTGCCGGGGTCAAGGAAGTAGCGGTGTTCGCTGCCGCCTCCGAAGCGTTCTCGCAACGCAACATCAATTGCTCGATCAGCGAAAGCCTCAAGCGCTTCGAACCCATCATGGACGCTGCGCGCAGCCACGGCGTGCGCGTGCGCGGGTATGTGTCATGTGTGCTTGGCTGCCCTTACGAGGGCAAGGTCAGCGCCGAGCAGGTGGCCCCGGTGGCTCGCGCCCTGCACGACATGGGCTGCTACGAGGTCTCGCTGGGTGACACCATTGGCACCGGCACCGCAGGCGACACCCGACGCCTGTTCGAGGTGGTGTCGGCCCTGGTACCGCGCGAGCAGTTGGCCGGACACTTCCATGACACTTACGGCCAGGCCTTGGCCAACGTCTATGCCAGCCTGCTCGAGGGCATCAGCGTATTCGACAGCTCGGTAGCCGGGCTGGGCGGCTGCCCTTACGCCAAGGGTGCTACCGGCAATATCGCCAGTGAAGACGTTGTGTACCTGCTGCAGGGGCTTGGCATTGAAACCGGCATCGACCTGGGCCGGCTGATAGCCGCCGGCCAGCGCATCAGCGGCGTGCTGGGCCGCGACAACGGGTCGCGGGTAGCACGGGCGTGCAGCGCACAATAGGTCACACCGGTGTCACATTGGTGTGGGTGAAGTGTTACCTCCCGCACATTTCACAGCAAAAAATCGGGTAACAGGGAAACAAATCGGCAGAATTTCAGGCTAAGCGATGTCGACAAAAATTCTTAAGTCATTGATTTTAAAGGGTTTTTAAAAGTTGGCACGCACCCTGCTATATCTCTGGTACAAGAACAAAAAAAACGCGATACCCAATAAAAACAACAGGTAACGGCTCTGACATAACAAGAACAACACGGCAGAGGCGTAGCAAGCAGATTTTTTTGGAGTCGACACGCTTTTCAGGGGTTCGCCCCGCGGTCTGGCACAGAACAATAAAACTACCTCAAGGTAGCGGCAGCCAGGTTCGGATCAGCAATGATGAAAGCAGGTCAGCGCTCAAAAAAATACGTTTGCTCTTGACCCCGCATGGGGGTCGCCCGCAACACCAGGACAAGCCGACAAAAACAACAAAAGGCCGGTCCCAATAATAAAAAAAGAGCAGGCAACAACGCTTTGAGGGGAGCTTCGGCTCCCCTCAGTGCTTCCTGCCCTCTTCCTCCTTCTGCTTCTCCTCATTCTGTCCTTCGACCTTCTCCACCAGCAACGGCATCGTGCCCAGTACCAGCAGGGCCAGTACCGTGCTGATCAGCGCCGTGGCTTCGCGCCCCATGCCAGCCGCCGTGCCAATGGCAGCCGTCATCCATAGCCCGGCAGCGGTCGTCAGGCCCTTCACATGGCTGGTGTCCTGGCCGTTACCCTTCAGAATGGTACCCGCACCGAGAAAACCGATACCGGCAACGATGCCCTGGATAACCCGACTGAGTGCCTGTTCATCGGCCCCCGCCATACTGGGCGCCAGCACGAACAGGGCGGCCCCCAGCGACACCAGCATGTGGGTACGCACCCCGGCAGACTTGCCCTTGTGTTCGCGCTCGAAGCCCAGTACTGCGCCGAGCACAGCAGCCATCAGCAAGCGCACAAGGATTTGCGTGACCTCGCGCTCATCGGTGACATCGGCGAATTCCGCCTGGATTGCTTGCCAGATGACGTCCATCGCAGTTGTGTCCCCTGCTTGAGCTTCATGAATCCGCCCGCCACGTCAGCAGGCCTGCCCTCTGCATGGTTGACCGTCACACGTACTGCAAAGTGCCGCTCAGCTTGCTGATGCAGCAACTGGCCCCTGACCGCGGTCCACCCTGTAATCACCCCGGGAGGACCCCACCATGCCCATTGAAATCGACGAAACCACCCGCCGCTGCACGCTGATCGGCGAAGACCTGCGCATCGAGGGCGAAGGCCCGGATATCGAGATCATCACCGACGAACAGTTGCGTATGTCGGTGGCAGTACTGGCCGGCCAACGCGTGCCCATTACCGAAACCGAGGCCGATGCACTGACCGTGGCGGGTGCGGTGGATAGCCGCAGGCATCTGAAGGCCAGCGCGCCAGGCTCGGTGATATGAGGCTTGGCGGGGCCATGCGGCAAATCTGATATGGTTTTTATCGTAAAATCTGAACCTGTGCTGATAACAGCTTCAGCGCCATAGTGCTCATGCCTGATCGAGGCCTGATGAGCACCGAACCATGAACGATAGAATCCCTTTTACAGAGATCGCCACCGCCCCAGCCAGCATCCAAGCACGACGCACCGACAGCGGCATCCAGACCCGCAGCTTTACCGGGTTTTACCGTAACCTGCGCATCGGCTTTGCCGGCGCCCTGTTCGTGCTGTTCTTCGGCACGGCCTGGCTTAACTGGAACGGCCGCCAGGCCGTGCTGTGGGACCTGGGAAACAGCAAGTTCCACATCTTCGGCGCCACCTTCTGGCCACAGGACTTCATCCTGCTGTCGGCGTTGCTGATCATCTGTGCCTTTGGCCTGTTCGCCATCACCGTCTACGCCGGGCGCGTCTGGTGCGGTTACAGTTGCCCACAAAGCACCTGGACCTGGCTATTCATGTGGTGCGAAAAGGTTACCGAGGGGGACCGCAACCAGCGCATCAAGCTGGCCGCGGCGCCCTGGAGCCTGAACAAACTGGCCCGTCGCACGCTCAAACACAGCCTGTGGTTGGCCATTGGCGTGCTCACGGGGCTGACCTTCGTCGGCTACTTCACCCCGATCCGCCCACTGGCCGCAGAATTGCTCACCTTGCAACTGGGCGGTGTGGCACTGTTCTGGGTGCTGTTCTTCACGGCCGCTACCTACATCAATGCCGGCCTGCTGCGTGAAGCGGTGTGCCTGCACATGTGCCCGTATGCGCGCTTCCAGAGCGTGATGTTCGACAAGGACACCCTGGCGGTCGCTTACGACCCGCGTCGTGGCGAAGCCCGTGGTCCGCGCAAAAAAGGCAGTGATGTCGGTGCCCAGGGACTGGGTGACTGCATCGATTGCACCCTGTGCGTGCAGGTGTGCCCCACCGGCATCGACATCCGTGATGGCTTGCAGATGGCTTGCATCGGCTGTGCCGCGTGCATCGACGCCTGTGACGGGGTAATGGACAAGATGGGTTACGCCCGCGGCCTGATTGGCTACAAGTCCGAGCACAGCCTGCAAGGCGGTACCACCCACTGGCTGCGCCCGCGCCTGTTGGGCTACGCTGCCGCACTGCTGGTCATGATCGGGGCACTGGTGGTGGCCCTGCAGATGCGCCCGATGGTATCGCTGGATGTGATCAAGGACCGCGGCCTGTTCCGTGAAAACGCCCAAGGCCAGATCGAGAACATTTACCTGCTCAAGGTCATCAACAAGACCGAACGTACCCAGCACTATCAATTGCGCCTGCTGGACGCTGACGGTTTCACCCTGCAGGGCAGTAGCGCACTGGTCATCCCAGCTGGCGAAATGAGCGAACTGCCGGTGTCGGTGGCAATGCTCGCCGAGCGCCCGACCAGCAGCTCGCAGACGCTGAGCTTTGAAATCAGCGAGCGTGACGACCCCGCTATCCGCAGCGTGGCGCACAGTCGCTTTGTCGCCCCCATGAACCGCTGATCCCTTACACTCAAGCCACCTTGCCTGCCAGGCTTGGACAGAAGGCCAGAATGAAACGCTACGAACGCTTCGCCGATGACATTGCCGAACTGATCCGCTCCGGGGTGCTGGGCCCCGGCCAGCGCGTGCCGTCCGTACGCTACGCCAGCCAGACCCACGGGGTCAGCCCGTCTACCGTGTTCCAGGCCTATTACCTGCTGGAACGCCGCGGGCTGATCCGCGCCCGGCCGCGCTCCGGGTATTTCGTCAACGCCCACGTGCCGCGTCAGTTCAGCGAGCCGCAGGCGCTGCAGCCGGTGAGCGAGTCTACCGATGTCGACGTCAGCGCCTTGGTATTTTCGATCCTCGACTCGATCAAGGACCCCAACACCATTGCCTTCGGCTCAGCCTTTCCCAGCCCTGAGCTGTTCCCGCTGCAACGCCTGTCGCGCTCACTGGCCAGTGCCAGCCGCAGCATGGACCCGCGCATGGTGGTGACCGATCTGTCCCCCGGCAACCCGCAGCTGCGCCGGCAGATCGCCCTGCGCTACATGGTCGGTGGGCTGATGCTGCCGATGGAAGAGCTGCTGATCACCAACGGCGCACTGGAGGCCCTGAACCTGTGCCTGCAGGCCGTGACCCAGCCGGGCGACCTGGTCGCCATCGAGGCCCCGGCCTTCTATGCCTGCCTGCAGGTGCTGGAGCGGCTCAAGCTCAAGGCCGTGGAAATCCCCGTGCACCCGCGCGAGGGCATGGACCTGGGGGTGCTGGCGCAGACCCTGGAAAAGCACCCGGTAAAGGCCGTGTGGTGCATGACCAATTTCCAGAACCCGGTGGGTGCAAGCATGCCGGAGGCCAAGAAACAGGCCCTGGTGGAGTTGCTGGCGCGCCATCAGGTGCCGTTGATCGAAGACGATGTATACGCCGAGCTGTACTACTCGCAACAGGCGCCCAAACCCGCCAAGGCCTTCGACACTCAGGGCCTGGTCATGCACTGCGGCTCGTTCGCCAAAAGCCTGGCACCGGGCTATCGCATTGGCTGGGTGGCCGCCGGGCGCTTTGCGCAGAAGATCGAGCGGTTGAAACTGATGACCTCCCTGTGTGCCTCCATGCCGGCCCAGGCGGCCATCGCCGACTACCTGCAACACGGCGGCTACGACCGCCACCTGCGCAAGCTGCGCTACGCGCTGGAGGGCCAGCAGGCCAACATGCTGGCAGCCATCGCCCGCCACTTCCCGGCGCAGACACGGGTCAGCCAGCCCTCCGGCGGCTACTTCCTGTGGCTGGAACTGCCCGAGCAGATGGACGCCCTCAAGCTGTTCCACATGGCCCTGGCCCAAGGCATCAGCATCGCCCCTGGGCCGATCTTTTCGCCCACCCGACGCTTTGGCAATTGCATCCGCCTGAACTACGGCAGCCCCTGGCATGACGGCGCCGAACAGGCCATGGAAACCCTTGGGCGGATCATTCGCTCGTTCTGATAGCGAGGGGCCCGAGGGGCGACTATAGTTGCTCGATCCGATCATCAGGCCTTTGTCATGCAGCCAGATACGCTTGCGTCCTTTGCCCAGTTGCAGGCGCGTGTCGCAGAACTGGAAGCACGCCTGGCAGAGCGCGAGGACAGCGTCCAGGCGCATGACAGGCTGCTTGGAGAACTGCTCGACAACAGCGTGGCCAACGTGTTTGCTGCCGACCGCAGCATGCGCCTGTTGGCCATCAACCGCACGGCGCGCGAAACCTTCGAGCGTTACCGAGGCTTCGTGCCGCAGGTTGGCGACTACGTACCCCAGTTCCTGACCGATCAACCCGACATCATGGGCCGCCTGGCCCCGATATGGCCGCGCATACTGGCAGGGGAAGCGTTCATCGACACCGTCACCTTCGGGCTGGACGACGCACCACGCCACTACGAAATTCGCTACCACCCGTGGCTCGATGCTCAGCAGCGAATTCAGGGCGGCTACCTGTTCGCCTATGACATCACGCAGCGCGTGACCGAACAGGAACGCCTGCAGCAGGCCGAAGAAGCACTGCGCCAGGCGCAGAAGATGGAGGCGGTCGGCCAGTTGACCGGCGGGATTGCCCATGATTTCAACAACCTGCTGGCCAGCATCCTTGGCGCCCTGGAACTGGCCGGGCAACGTCTGGTGCAGCAACGCCTGGCGGACACTGCGCAGCTGCTTGAACTCAGCCGGCACAACGCCCAACGCGCCGCAGCCTTGGTGCAGCGCTTGCTGGCATTCTCACGGCAGCAGACGCTGGTCCCGCAACGGGTCGATGTGCAGCAACTGGTGGCCGGTATGCACGACCTGATCAGCAGCTCCACCGGCCCCTATATCGACTACCACGACCAGACACATGCCGGACTCTGGCCTATCCGAATAGACGCCCAGCAACTGGAAAACGCGCTGCTCAACCTGTGCATCAACGCCCGTGACGCCATGCCGCTTGGCGGCACCTTGAGCATCGGTTGCGCCAATGTCGAAGTGCAAGGCGCCGAAGCCAGACAGCGGGGCCTGGCCGCTGGCCAGTTTCTGCGTATCCGCGTTGAAGACACCGGCATGGGCATGTCCAAGGAAGTGATGCTGCGCGCCCTTGAGCCCTTCTTCACCACCAAGCCGCTCGGCCAGGGTACTGGCCTTGGGCTGTCCATGGTCTACGGCTTTGTGCGGCAATCCGGTGGCCAGGTGGTCATCGATAGCACGCCTGGCCAGGGTACGGCCATCAGCCTGTATCTCCCCTGCGATGAAAGCATCGCCGCCGCTTCATCCAGCCCCCACGTCGAAGGGCCTGCCCCTGCGGCCTCACATCAGCGGCGCGTGTGCAAGGTGATGCTGGTGGAAGACGAGCCGGCCCTGCGCCTGGTCATACTGGAGGTATTGCTGGACCAGGGCCATGAAGTTCAGGCATTCGAAGATGGCCGCCAGGCCTACAAGGCCTTGCAGGAAGCCCCTGCGCCGGACTTGCTGATCACCGATGTCGGCCTGCCAGGGGGTATCGATGGCTACCAACTCGCGGACGCCTGCCGAGCTAGTGCACCCCATGCCGCGGTGCTGCTGATCACAGGCTATGACCTTGCACACAGTACGGCAAATGCGCGGCCCAACCGGCGTACCGAACTGCTGGCCAAGCCATTCGATCTTCAAGCACTTGCCCAGGCGCTTGAACGGCTGCTGGGGAGCACCGCCCAGTCGCACTGAGCAGCTATTCGCCTACAGGTGAACACGTTAAAGTCAGGACTTTTCATTGGCCGGACGCAGGCATGCCTTCTCGTGATCTGAACTCACTGCGCCAACAAGTCGAAGACCTCCAGCGACAGAACACACTGCTGGAGCAACGGCTTGCAAGCCACCAGGCGCACGACCAGGACTTCTATCGCTCACTGTTCGACACCATGGACGAAGGCTTCTGCATCATCGAGTTCTTCGATGGCCCCCATGGCCCCCTGAGTGACTACGTGCATGTGCTGGCCAACGCAGCCTATGCCAAACACGCCGGCATCCCCAACGTGGTCGGGCAAAAACTGCGCGAGATGGTGCCCGATGAGGCGGATGACTGGGTGGCCCGCTATGGCGCGGTGCTTCGCACCGGCGAACCGCTGCACTTCGAGCAGGAATTGATTGCCACGGGCCACGTGCTGTCGGTGACCACTTTTCGCATAGAACCTGCCGAGAAACGCCAGGTAGCGGTATTGTTCAAGGATGTCACCGAACGCCGGCGTGCAGAGCAGGCTCTGCAGCGCCTGAACGAAGAGCTCGAACTACGGGTGAATGCCGCACTGGCGGAGCGACGCTTGTTTGCCGAGCTGGTCGATCACAGTGTGGTCAACGTGCATGTGATCGACAAGGACCTGCGCTGGCTGGCTGTCAATCGCCAGGCCAGGCATGACTTCCACCTGCTGTACGGGAGGACACCCGAAATCGGCGACTACCTGCCCGGGTTGTTCGAGGATGGCGCCGCCGGCCAGACGCCTGTTCTGCCGATGTGGCAGCGCGCCCTGGCAGGCGAGCAGTTCATCGAGATCGGCACCTTCGGCAAGCCCCCCGCGCTGCGCCATTATGAGTTGCGCTTCAACGCCTTGCGCGACCCCAAAGGCGTGGTACAGGGCGCGTTTCTGTTCGCCTATGACATCAGTGAGCGAGTACAGGAGCAGGAACGCTTGGCCAAGGCCGAAGCGGCGCTGCGCCAGGCACAGAAGATGGAAGCCGTAGGCCAGCTCAGTGGCGGCATAGCCCACGACTTCAACAACTTGCTGGGCGGCATCCTGGGCGCCCAGGAGTTGATGCGGCAACGCCTGGAGCAGTCACGCTTCGACGCCCTGGCGCCCTTGCTGGAGCTGTCCAGCAGCGCGGCGCAGCGGGCCTCTTCGCTGGTGCACCGGCTGCTGGCCTTCTCCCGCCAGCAGACCCTGCAACCCTGCTCCACGCAAGTGGCCACCTTGGTGGCCGGCATGGAAGACCTGCTGCGCCGCACCATCGGCCCGGCGATTACCCTGAGCAGCCGCTTTGCCAGCCAGCTGTGGCCGACCTTCATCGACCCTCCCCAACTGGAAAGCGCCTTGCTCAACTTATGCATCAACGCGCGCGATGCCATGCCTGCCGGGGGTGTGATCGAGATCATTGGCGACAACCTGCAGCTTGACGACGAGCAGGCCGGGGCACTGGAACTGCCGGCCAGCGAGTTCGTGCGGCTGAGCATCGTCGACAACGGTAGCGGCATGTCGGCTGAAGTTGTCGAGCGCGCAGTCGAGCCGTTCTTCACCACCAAGCCGATGGGCCAGGGCACCGGCCTGGGTCTGTCCATGACCTATGGCTTCGTGCGCCAGTCGGGTGGGCAATTACGGGTGCTGTCGGTGCCTGGCGAGGGTACCCGCATCGAGCTGCTGTTACCCCGCCACCACGAGCAAGCCCAGGCGCCAATCAGCAAACCTCCGCGCGCGCTCTTGCAAAGAAGCAGCGAGACTGCAAAACGCATTCTGTTGGTTGAAGATCAGACGGCCTTGCGCCTGGTGATTGGCGAAGTGTTGGAAGAGCTGGGTTATCGGGTGGACGCCTTCGAGAACGGTCCGTCTGCCCTCACCCACCTGCAAAGCGGCGAACGGCCAGACTTGCTGCTGAGCGATGTCGGCCTGCCTGGCGGCCTGAATGGCCGCCAGGTAGCCGAACGCTGCCGTGAGCGCTACCCGGACCTCAAGGTGCTGTTGATCACCGGTTACGATGAGAGCGCGGCGCTCAGCGACGGCCAACCGCTGCAAGGTACGTTGGTGTTGACCAAGCCGTTCGAACTGGAAGCACTGGCAGAGCGGGTTCGCGAGCTGCTGGAGCCTTGACGGGCGCGCTCAGCGCCCGCCGCCCAGGTCGATGAAACTGCCGGTGGCATAGGAGGCTTTGTCCGAAAGCAACCAGAGGATGGCCTCGGCCACTTCCTCGGGATGCCCTCCTCGGCCCATGGGCAAGCCAGGTTCAAGCTTGCTGACGCGATCCGGGTCACCCGAAAGCGCATGGAAACCGGTATGGATATAGCCTGGTCGTACGCCATTGACGCGTACGCCCTCGCCTGCCACTTCTTTGGCCAGGCCGATGGTGAAGGTGTCGAGCGCGCCCTTGGAGGCGGCATAGTCGACATACTCGTTGGGCGAACCCAGGCGTGCGGCGACCGATGATACGTTGACGATGGCCCCGCCTTGCCCGCCATGCCGGCGCGCCATGCGCAGCAGGGCGTGCTTGGCGCAGAGCATGGGGCCGACGACGTTGGTCTTCATGACGTTCAGCAGACGGAACTCGGACATGTCCTCGACCCTGCTTTGCTGGCCGATGGTGCCGGCGTTGTTGACCAGTGCTGTGACGGGGCCGAGCTCATCGTCGACGCGCAGGAACAGCTGGATGATTTCATCTTCGACGCTGACGTCGGCGCGCACCGCGATGGCCTCGGCGCCCAGGGCGCGGACCTGGCTGAGGATGGCTTCGGCGGCTTGGTCATCGGCGTGATAGTTGATGCAGATGCGGTAGCCCTGGCGGGCGGCCAACAGCGCAGTGGCGGCGCCGATGCCGCGGCTGCCGCCGGTGATGACAATGACGTTCTCCATGGGTTTGCCAATGGTTTGGGGAAGGGAGCATCGACAATAGGCGAAATGGCGCTGCGTTGGAATGACGAAGATCAGCACAGCCAACCCTCTGCTGTTGATGTGGCTGTTGATCTGGCTGTTGATCTGGCTGTTGATCTGGCTTTTGATCTGGCTTTTGATCTTGATCTTGATCTTGATCTTGATCTTGATCTTGATCTTGATCTTGATCTTCGCGACTTCAGGAGGCCGAACGCAGGCCTTGCGGAGGCAGGTGACGGGCATGGATGCCCGTCAAGCGCTGAGGCCCCAGGATGGGGCCTTCGGCGCGGTCCTGCCGGGAGCAAGGCCGGAGTGAGGGGACCCCGGAGCGCAGCGCAGGGGCCGGATGATGGGAGCGCAGCGTTTTTTGGTTACTTTTTGTCGCGCTTGACAAAAAGTGACTCGCCGTAAGGGCGAAAAGGTGAGTATGTGTCGCCATCGTGAATGGACTGTTCGCTGAGTCAAAACAGACGAATTTGCTTCTTGCTTCTTGCTTCTTGCTTCTTGGATGTGGGCATTCACACCGAGTAGGTATTCATTCACGCAGGTGGCGCATAGTCACCTTTCCGCCCTTACGGCGGGTCCCTTTTTGTCGTGGCAAAAAGGAACCAAAAACCGTCGGCTCCCATCATCCGGCCCCTGCGCTACGCTCCGGGGTCCCCTCGCTCCGGGCTTGCTCCCGGGAGGACCGCGCTGCAGGCCCCATCCTGGGGCCCAGCGCTTGACGGGCATCCATGCCCGTCACCTCCCTCCGCAAGCCCTGCGCTCGGCCTCCTGAAGTCGCAATCTGCGTCGCCTGAACTACCGCGCACTTAGAAGCAACGGCAACGGCAACGGCAACGGCAAGAGCAAGGGCAAGGGCAAGGGCAAGGGCACTGTCAGAGCAGACATTTCGCCATTAAACAGCGGCATGACTTATCCGGCGATTAGGCCCGCGACTCAAATGCAAACCTTCAGGCATAAAAAAATACCGCACTGTTACCAGTGCGGTATTTTTCAGGTAAAGCCTGAACGATCAACGCTCCAGCAGAATCCGCAACATGCGGCGCAGCGGTTCGGCGGCGCCCCACAGCAGCTGGTCACCTACAGTGAACGCGCCCAGGTACTGCGAACCCATGTTCAGCTTGCGCAGGCGACCAACCGGGATGTTCAGGGTGCCGGTGACCTTGGTCGGGGTCAGCTCCTGCATGCTGATTTCACGCTGGTTCGGCACCAGCTTCACCCAAGGGTTGTGCTGGCTGATCATGCCTTCGATGTCGGCGATCGGCACGTCCTTGTTCAGCTTGATGGTCAGCGCCTGGCTGTGGCAGCGCATGGCGCCAATGCGCACGCAGATGCCGTCGACCGGGATCGGGCTCTTGAAGCGACCGAGGATCTTGTTGGTTTCGGCCTGGGCCTTCCACTCTTCACGGCTCTGACCGTTCGGCAGTTCCTTGTCGATCCACGGGATCAGGCTGCCCGCCAGCGGCACGCCGAAGTTCTCGGTCGGGAACGCTTCGCTGCGCATGGTCTCGGCAACCTTGCGGTCGATATCGAGAATGGCGCTGGCCGGGTTGGCCAGGTCATCGGCCACTGCCGCGTGGGTAGCACCCATCTGCTTGATCAGCTCGCGCATGTTCTGCGCGCCGGCACCCGAAGCCGCCTGGTAGGTCATGGCGCTCATCCACTCGACCAGACCGGCCTCGAACAGGCCACCCAAGCCCATCAGCATCAGGCTGACAGTGCAGTTGCCACCGATGTAGTTCTTGGTACCGGCGTCCAACTGCTGGTCGATGACCTTGCGGTTGACCGGGTCAAGGATGATCACCGCGTCATCCTGCATGCGCAGGGACGAAGCGGCGTCGATCCAGTAACCCTGCCAGCCGGCTTCACGCAGCTTGGGGAAGACCTCGTTGGTGTAGTCGCCGCCCTGGCAGGTCAGGATCACGTCGAGGGTCTTGAGTTCTTCAATCGAATAAGCGTCCTTGAGGGGCGCTGTATCCTTGCCCACGTTCGGACCCTGGCCACCAACATTGGAGGTAGTGAAGAACACCGGCTCGATAAGGTCGAAATCCTGCTCCTCCAGCATCCGCTGCATGAGCACGGAACCGACCATACCGCGCCAACCGATCAGACCTACACGTTTCATCGCAACTACACCTTTGCTAAAAGTGGGCCGCCACCGGGAATTTTGGGGGGCGGGCCAGAGAGATTACAGATTCCGCAGCGCTGCGACTACTGCGTCGCCCATTTCCTGCGTACCAACTTTGCGGCAGCCTTCCGAGAAGATGTCGCCGGTACGCAGCCCCTGGTCCAGAACCAGGCTCACGGCCTTCTCGATCGCCTCGGCGGCAGCCGACTGATTGAAGCTGTAACGCAACATCATCGACACCGACAGAATGGTCGCCAGTGGGTTGGCGATACCAAGGCCCGCGATGTCCGGTGCCGAGCCGTGGCAAGGCTCGTACATGCCTTTGTTGTCGGCATCCAGAGACGCCGAAGGCAGCATGCCGATGGAACCGGTCAACATGGAAGCTTCATCCGACAGAATGTCACCGAACATGTTGTCGGTCACCATCACGTCGAACTGTTTGGGGGCACGCACCAGCTGCATGGCAGCGTTGTCGACGTACATGTGGCTCAGTTCCACGTCCGGGTAGTCCTTGGCCACGTCTTCGACCACTTCACGCCACAGCTGGCTGGAGGCCAGAACGTTGGCCTTGTCCACCGAGCACAGCTTCTTGCCGCGCACGCGGGCCATGTCGAAGCCGACACGGGCAATGCGGCGCACTTCGCTTTCGCTGTACGGCAGGGTGTCGTAGGCCTGGCGTTCGCCACCTTCCAGCTCGCGCTGGCCACGCGGGGCACCGAAGTAGATGCCGCCGGTCAGCTCACGGACAATGAGGATGTCCAGGCCCGACACGATTTCCGGCTTCAGCGACGAGGCATCGGCCAGTTGCGGGTAAAGGATGGCTGGACGCAGGTTGGCGAACAGGCCCAGTTGCGAACGGATCTTCAGCAGGCCGCGCTCCGGGCGAATGTCTCGCTCGATCTTGTCCCACTTCGGCCCGCCAACAGCCCCCAGCAGCACCGCATCGGCCTTGCGCGCACGCTCCAGGGTTTCGTCGGCCAGCGGCACACCGTGCTTGTCGATGGCGGCGCCGCCGATCACGTCGTGCGCAAGGCTGAAGCCGAGCTGGAACTTGTCGTTGGCCAGCTCCAGTACCTTGACCGCTTCGGCCATGATTTCCGGGCCGATACCGTCACCTGGGAGAATCAGAATCTGCTTGCTCATGCTTTCCTCTATCCATTCACGCGGTGCGGCCAAGCGGGCCCCACCGAAAAGTGCTTAACGCTCGGCCCACAACACCAGCACATCCGTGCTGAATGAGCCGTCGGCCTCGATCTGGTAATACTGCCGTACTTCTTCGCCCATGGCTTGCTGCAACTGGCGGATGGCCACGCGCATCGGCTCGGGGGTGCGCATGCGCTCAACCCAGGTGCTCCACTCCAGGCGCAACGGTTGGCGGGTGTGGCTGCGCACGTGCAGGCCGGCTTCGCTGACCTGGCGTTGCCACTCGGCGGCGGAGTAGTCGCGCACGTGGCTGGTGTCGCGCAACACTTCGACCGTTTGCAGGTAAGTGTCGAGCAGCGGGCTGCCCGGCGACATCACATCGATGAACGCCGCCACACCACCGGGCTTGAGCACCCGGCGCACCTCGCGCATGGCCAGGCCCAGGTCGCTCCAGTGGTGGGCCGAATAACGGCTGAAGACAAAGTCGAACGACGCATCGGCGAACGGCACGCGTTCGGCAGCGCCGCGTTCGGTCGTGATATTGGCCAGGCCACGCTCGGCGGCGGCGCTGGCGACCACGTCGAGCATGGACTGCGAGAGGTCGTAGGCGACCACTTCGGCAACCAGCGGGGCGACGTGGAAGCTGACATGACCGGCACCGCAGCCCAGGTCCAGCACGCGGGCATGGGCCTGCTCTGCCAGCTCAGCCTGCAGCAGGGCGAATTCACTGCCTTGGGCGTGCACGGCGCTGCTGAGGTAGGCGCTGGCCTGCTCGCCGAACTGGCGTTGGACCACATCGATGTGCTGGGTGCTGGTCATGTCTCGTTCCTTTAGATTTTTGTTGCCTGTGCCGGCCTCTTCGCGGGTAAACCCGCGCCTACAACGACCGCGTAACCCTCTGCCCGCGAAGAGGCCCGCACTGTCACCTACGAACTTCAGGCATCACGGAACAGCCAAGGCTGGCTGGCGCGGTGCTTGCTTTCGAAGGCCTTGATCGCGTCGCTGTCCTGCAGGGTCAGGCCGATATCGTCCAGACCGTTGAGCAGGCAGTGCTTGCGGAATGCATCGATTTCGAAGTGCAGCACCTTGCCATCTGGGCGGGTCACCGCCTGCGCCTGCAGGTCGATGGTCAGCTGGTAGCCCGGGTTGGCTTCGACCTGTTTGAACAGCTCGTCGACTTCCTCATCGCTCAGAATGATCGGCAGCAAGCCGTTCTTGAAGCTGTTGTTGAAGAAAATGTCGGCAAAGCTTGGCGCAATGATGCTGCGGAAGCCGTACTCGTCCAGCGCCCAAGGGGCATGTTCACGGCTGGAGCCGCAACCAAAGTTCTCCCGCGCCAGCAACACGCTGGCGCCCTGGTAGCGCGCGTGGTTGAGCACGAACTCCTCGTTGACCGGGCGCTTGCTATTGTCCTGGTAGGGCTGACCCACGTCCAGGTAACGCCACTCGTCGAACAGGTTCGGGCCAAAGCCGGTGCGCTTGATCGATTTCAAGAACTGCTTTGGGATGATCTGGTCGGTGTCGACATTGGCACGGTCCAACGGTGCGACGAGGCCAGTGTGCTGGGTAAAGGCTTTCATGCTGCGCTCCCTTGGATCAACTCGCGGACATCGATGAAGTGGCCGGCTACCGCGGCAGCGGCGGCCATGGCCGGACTGACCAGGTGGGTACGGCCACCGGCGCCCTGACGGCCTTCGAAGTTGCGGTTGGAGGTGGACGCGCAATGCTCGCCGCTTTCCAGGCGGTCCGGGTTCATCGCCAGGCACATCGAGCAGCCTGGTTCACGCCATTCGAAACCGGCTTCGAGGAAGATCTTGTCCAGGCCTTCACGCTCGGCCTGGGCCTTGACCAGGCCCGAACCTGGCACGACGATGGCTTGCTTGACGCTGGCGGCCACCTTGCGACCCTTGGCGATTTCCGCCGCAGCGCGCAGGTCCTCGATTCGCGAGTTGGTGCACGAGCCGATGAACACACGGTCCAACTTGATGTCGGTGATCGCCTGGTTGGCGGTCAGCCCCATGTACTTCAAGGCACGCTCGATCGAACCACGCTTGACCAGGTCGGCTTCGGCCGCCGGATCCGGTACGCGCTGGTCGACGGCCAGAACCATCTCGGGCGAAGTGCCCCAGCTGACCTGTGGCTTGATCTGGCTGGCATCCAGCTCGACCACGGTGTCGAATACGGCATCGTCATCCGACACCAGGTTTTTCCACGATTCAACCGCTTGCTTCCACTGCTCGCCCTTCGGCGCGTACGGGCGCCCTTCGACGTAGGCAACGGTAGTGGCATCGGTCGCCACCAAGCCAACGCGGGCACCGGCTTCGATGGACATGTTGCAGATGGTCATGCGGCCTTCCATCGACAATTCGCGAATGGCACTGCCAGCGAACTCCATGGCGTGACCGTTGCCACCGGCAGTGCCGATCTTGCCGATCACGGCCAGGACAATATCCTTGGCGGTGACGCCGGCCGGCAATTGGCCTTCCACGCGCACCAGCATGTTCTTCATCTTCTTGGCGACCAGGCACTGGGTGGCGAGCACGTGCTCGACCTCGGAGGTGCCGATGCCGTGGGCCAGGGCACCGAAAGCGCCGTGGGTGGAGGTGTGCGAGTCACCACAGACCACGGTCATGCCCGGCAAGGTGGCGCCCTGCTCCGGGCTGATGACGTGGACGATGCCCTGGCGCTCGTCATTCATCTTGAATTCGACGATGCCGTATTCGTCACAGTTCTCGTCGAGGGTCTGCACCTGCAGGCGCGAAACCTGGTCGACGATCGCCTCGATACCGCCCTTGCGCTCTGGCGTGGTCGGCACGTTGTGGTCCGGCGTGGCGATGTTGGCGTCGATACGCCACGGTTTGCGATTGGCCAGGCGCAGGCCTTCGAAGGCCTGGGGCGACGTCACTTCGTGGATGATGTGGCGGTCGATGTAGATCAAGGACGAGCCGTCATCACGGCGCTTGACCTCATGGGCTTCCCAGAGTTTGTCGTAGAGCGTTTTGCCAGCCATCAGACTGTTCCTCATCAGCGTCTTTCTATGCCAAAGACCCCTTGGCTTGTACGGACGATGCTAGGGGGTTAGATTGAATAACTCAAATTCATAATTTTTATGCTTTGGATAACCCAAAGGAATACGACACCATGGACCTGGCCAACCTCAGCGCCTTCATCGCCATTGCCGAAACCGGTAGCTTTTCGGGCGCAGCCGAACGCCTGTTCCTGACCCAGCCGGCCATCAGCAAACGCATCGCCGGCCTGGAGCAGCAACTGGACGTGCGCCTGTTCGACCGCCTGGGCCGCGAGGTAACCCTGACTGAAGCCGGGCGCGCACTGCTGCCGCGGGCCTACCAGATCCTCAACGTCCTGGATGATACCCGACGGGCGCTGACCAATCTGACCGGGGCCGTGAGCGGTCGCCTGACCCTGGCCACCAGCCACCACATCGGCCTGCACCGCCTGCCCCCGTTGTTACGGACTTTCACCCGCCAGTACCCCGCAGTGGCACTGGATATTCAGTTCATGGATTCGGAACAGGCCTACGACGAGATTCTGCATGGCCGCGCCGAAATCGCCGTGATCACCCTGGCGCCCGAGCCACACCACTTGGTCAAGGCCGTGCCGGTGTGGGATGACGCCCTGGACTTTGTCGCCGCCCCCGAGCACCCGTTGGCCAACAACCAGGCGGTCAGCCTGGCTGACGTCGCCCGCCACCCGGCGGTATTTCCCGGCGGCAATACCTTTACCCACCATATTGTCCAGCGCCTGTTCGAAAGCCAGGGCCTGACGCCGAACATCGCCATGAGCACCAACTACCTGGAAACCATCAAGATGATGGTATCGATCGGCCTGGCCTGGAGCGTGCTGCCACGCACCATGCTCGACGAACAGGTTTCACCCATCGCTTTGCCCGGCATACAGCTGTCGCGCCAGCTAGGCTACATTCTGCACACGGAGCGTACGCTATCGAATGCGGCCAGGGCATTCATGGCCCTGCTCGACAGCCACTCAGGGCCCACCTGACTGGCTGTCAGCCAGCTATTCCGATTCCAAGGACACGTCATACGCCAAAGGTCTGGTACCGATGCCCAAATCAGCAAACCGCTTTTTGCGCCTGCCGCGAATACCTGCCGCTGATCCCCAGGAGTCCGAGCAGGCCTGGCAGAACGCCCCGCAACTGCTGGCAGCGCTCAACGGTGCGCGCCTGGGTGCCTGGCTATGGGATATCGAAAGCGGCAGGGTCAGTTGGTCGCGGGGCACCCAGGCCCTGTTCGGTTTCGATCCACAACGGCCACTGCCCGCCGATATCGATTACCTCGACCTGCTGCCCGAGGAGGACCGCGCCCGCACGCGTCAGGTGTTCCAGGCGGTGGTCAATGGCGAGCCGGTGGAGCAAGCCATGCGCCACCGTATCCGCTGGCCGGACGGCAGCCTGCACTGGCTGGAGATCAACGGCAGCCTGACCCACGACCCGCACGGCCGACCGCAGATGATCGGCGTGATCCGCGAGATCACCCGCCAGCGCGAACGGGAAACAGCACTGATCAATTCGGAAAAGCGCTTCGCCACGCTGTTCCACCTGAGCCCCAACGCCATTTTGCTGACCCGTCGCCACGATGGCATGATCTTCGAGGTCAACCAGCACTTCGAAAACATGTTCGGCTGGCCCGGCAGCCAGGTGATCGGCAAGACCAGCCTGGAACTGGGCCTGTGGGTCAACCCCGAACAGCGCCACCAGATCATGGAGTCGACCCGCGCCAACGGCGGCCCGTTGATCATGGAGGTGCAATTTCGCGCGACCAGCGGCAAGGTGCATGACGGCATCCTGTGCACCCAGGGCATCGAGCTGGAAGGCGTGACCTTCCTGATCAGTACATTCGTCGACACCACCGAACGCAAGCGTGCCGAGCAGGCCCTGAAGGACAGCCAGGAGCGGCTGGACCTGGCCCTGGACTCGGCGCAACTGGGCACATGGGACTGGCACATCCCAAGCGGCATGCTCTACGGCTCAGCCCGCGCGGCGCAGCTGCATGGCTTGCCGCCCATCCCTTTTCATGAATCGTTCGATGCGTTCTTCGAAGGTGTGCCGGAGCAAGAGCGCAACTCGATGCGACAGGCCTACCGCAGCCTGCGCGAAGGGCCTGCCGGCAACTATCAGATCACCTACCGGGTGCAGTTGGAAAACGGCACTTCACGCTACATCGAAAGCCGCGCGCGGCTGTACCGCGACGACCAGGGCATCCCCCTGCGCATGGCGGGCACCTTGCTCGACATCACCGATCAGGTGGAGCGCGAACAGCGCCTGAGCGCCTCGGAAGAGAAGTTTGCCAGCCTGTTCCAGGTCAGCCCCGACCCGATCTGCGTCACCCGCCAGGACACTGGCCAGTTCATCGAGATCAATCCGGCGTTCACCCAGACCTTCGGCTGGAGCAGCGAGCAGGTGCTTGGGCGTACCGCAGAGGAGATCGGCCTGTGGGCCGAGTCCGTCGAGCGCGCCAAACGTATCGAGCAGGTGATCCGCGAACAGGCCTTGAGCAACGTCGCCGTGGTACTCAACCACCGCAATGGCGCCCCGATGACCTGTGTGATTTCCAGCCGCCTGATCACCGTCGACGACCAGCCCTGCAGCGTGACCACCCTGCGCGACATCACCCAGCAACAACGCGCCGAAGCCGCGCTGAAGTCCAGCGAGGAGAAGTTCGCCAAGGCCTTCCACTCCAGCCCCGATGCCATCACCATCACCGAACGCCACAGCGGCCGCTACCTGGAGATCAACGACGGCTTCTGCCGCCTGACCGGCTACAGCACTGCCGACGTGATCGGCCACACGGTGTATGAGATCGGCATCTGGGCCGACGACAAGCAGCGCAGCGCGCTGCTGGCCGAATTGCACGAGCGCGGCCGGGTACACCACCGCGAGATGCTCGGGCGCAACAAGCGTGGCGATATCCTCACGGTCGAGGTTTCGGTGGAACCGATCACCCTCAACGAAGTGGATTGCCTGCTGCTGACCGCCCGCGACGTCAGCCAGCTGAAGAACGCCCAGGCGCAGATACGCCACCTGGCCTATCACGACCCGCTGACCAACCTGCCCAACCGCGCCTTGCTGATGGACCGCCTGAGCCAGCAGATCGCCCTGCTCAAGCGTCATAACCTGCGTGGCGCCCTGCTGTTCCTCGACCTCGACCACTTCAAGCACATCAACGATTCGCTGGGCCACCCGGTGGGCGACACTGTGCTGAAGATCATCACCGCCCGCCTTGAGGCCAGCGTGCGCCTGGAGGACACCGTGGCGCGTCTGGGGGGCGACGAATTCGTGGTGCTGCTCAGCGGCCTGGAAGGGAGTCGCGAACACGTGGAGGAGAAAGTGCGCGAGCTGGCCGACACCCTGCGCGAACTGCTGGCCGAGCCAATGTCACTGGATGGCCAGCGCCTGCAGGTAACGCCCAGCATCGGCGTGGCGCTGATCCCCGACCACGGCACCACACCGGCCGACCTGCTTAAACGTGCCGATATCGCCCTGTACCGGGCCAAGGACTCCGGTCGCAACACCACACAGCTGTTCCACACCACCATGCAGAAGGCCGCCAGCGAGCGCCTGCGCATGGAAAACGACCTGCGCCTGGCCCTGGCCCGTGGCGAACTGGCGCTGCACTTCCAGCCGCAGGTGGATGCCCGCGACAACCGCATCGTCGGTGCTGAAGTATTGCTGCGCTGGCACCACCCGCTACTGGGCCAGCAACCGCCCTCGCAGTTCATTCAGGTACTGGAAGAAAGCGGCCTGATCCTGGAAGTTGGCAGCTGGATTCTCGACGAAGCCTGCGACGCCTGCGCCCGTATGCTCACCGACGGGTTGATCGACGCTGATGATTTCAGCCTGTGCGTGAACATAAGCCCGCGACAGTTCCGCCAGAACGACTTTGTCGGGCGGGTGCTGCGCAGCCTGGACGATTACCGCCTGCCGCGGCAGATGCTGACGCTGGAAATCACGGAAGGCATCGTCATCCAGAACCTGGAAGACACCATCAGCAAGATGCGCGAGCTGAAGCGCTACGGGGTGAGTTTTGCCATGGATGACTTCGGCACCGGCTATTCCTCGCTGACTTACCTGAAGCGCCTGCCGGTCGATGCGCTGAAGATCGACCAGAGCTTCGTGCGCGATGCACCGGTCGACCCCAACGACGCAGAAATTGTCCGCGCCATTGTCGCCATGGCGCGCAGTCTGGACCTGGCGGTGATTGCCGAAGGGGTAGAGCTGACCGAACAGCTGGCGTTTCTCGAGCGGCTGGGGTGCCATCTGTACCAGGGTTATCTGCACAGCCGGCCATTGCCGTTGCTGGAATTTCGGCAGATGTTGCTGGAGGCGCCGGCAGATTACTGATCGCATGACGGCCGCGCACCTACCTGGGACCGCGTGAGAAGCACGAAAAAGGGCACCTCTGGAGGTGCCCTTTTTTCAGTGCCGCGCGGTCAGTTCAGCGCTGGTTTTTCGCTATTGATCGGAATGCGCTTGGCCTTGGCTTCTTCAGGCACGATGCGCAGCAGGTCGATGCTGAGCAGGCCATTGGCCAGGCCGGCAGCCTTCACTTCGATGTGATCTGCCAGGCGGAACGACAGCTTGAAGGCGCGTTGTGCGATACCCTGGTGCAGGTAGGTCACTTCAGCGGCGCTATTGTCGCGCTTGCCACCGGTCACGGTCAGGACACCTTTTTCGACCTGCAGGTCGAGGTCCTCTTCCTGGAAACCAGCTGCAGCAACCACGATGCGGTAGTGGTCATCGCCATGCTTTTCCACGTTATAGGGCGGGTAGCTGCTACCGGCCTCGTTACGTGCCGCGGATTCGAACAGGTCGTTGAAACGGTCGAAACCAACGGAATGACGGAACAGTGGAGCAAGAGAGAAAGCAGTAGTCATGGTCATAAACTCCTGAGATTCAGCAAGTAAGTCATTACGCGACCCGGCTTCGGCATCGCGTACTCAAAAGATATGGCCGAGGGAAACGCTTTCAAGGGGCAAACAGAAAAAATTTGATTTTTTTGCACGGGGCCTGATGGCCTATTTGCCGGTAAACCCGCCCCTACGACGACCTGTGCCGAACCACCGATGCGCGTGTGTGTAGGAGCGGGTTTACCCGCGAATACGGTGGCGGCGGCAACGGTGAACGGCCGGTGGAAATTGGCCAGCAGGCCCGGCCCTTTCGCGGGTGAACCCGCTCCTACGAC
>NZ_JBYSYE010000042.1:0-37746 GCF_058782925.1 Pseudomonas sp. FW305-E2
CCCCAGCACCAACCGCAATGCCCCCTCCACCGCCGTATCATGCATCACCACCCCATGCCGCCCATACCGTTCGACCACCTGCACGTGCGGGTGCCCGAAGCTGTTGTTGCGCCCCCGCGAAATCAATACCCCGCGCGGTGCGGTAGCCCGGACGAACGCCTCGGTGGACGAGCTGCGGCTGCCATGATGCGGTGCCTGCAGCCAGTCGATGCGCGGCACTTCAGTGTCCGCCAGCCACGCCCGTTCGGCAGCAGCTTCCATATCCCCCGCCAGCAGCAAGCGCTCGCCCTGCGCCTCGACCAACAGCACACAGGAACGGTCATTACTGCTCTGCCCGTCCACCCAGCGCCACAACGAAAAACGCACGCCATCCCAGTCCCATTGCTCGCCACTGGCACAAGGCTCCAACGGAACATCAACCAGCGCTTCCCCACCGATTATCCGCTTGATCGGCAAACCACGCGCAATGGCCTCGGCCCCGCCCGCATGATCGGCATGCGCATGGCTGATCACCATCACGTCAAGGCCGCCCACCCCCAGCTTGCGCAAGGTTGGCAGCACCACGCGTTCCCCCAAGTCGCTTTCCCCCCTGGCCGGCCCGGCATCGTAAAGCAGGCTGTGATGCCGCGTACGCAAGAGCACCGCCAGCCCCTGGCCGACATCCAGCTGCCAGACCTCGATTTGGCCAAACGGCACCGGCTCCCTGGGTACCCACAGCGCCAGCAGCATCACCCCTCCCAACCCGCGCAGCGGCACACCACGAGGCAGCAAAAGCAACAGCGCACCCAGACATACCAGCAGCCAGGCCCACCACGGCAGGGCCGGCGGCACCCATGCCGGGCGCTGTTGCGCCACCAGCGCCAGCCCGCGGAACAGCACATCCAGCAGGCCACCTGCCAGCCAGAGCAACGCCTCGCCAACGCCCGCCAGCGGCAACATCAGCGTGCCCAACAACGCCAATGGCAAGACCGCCAGGCTGACCCACGGCACCGCCACAAGGTTGGCCAGCGGCGCACTGAGGCTCACCGGCAAGCCGGTGGCCAGCAACACCGGCAGCAAGCCGACGGCGATCACCCATTGCGCTCGTGTCCAGGCCTGCCAGGGCCGCCAACCCCCCAACCGGGCACTGAAGCAGTAGATGAGCGTGGCCACGGCGGCGAACGACAGCCAGAACCCAGGCAGCAACGCCGCCAGTGGCTCGAAGACAAGCACAGCGACCAGTGCAAGCAGCAACGGAAAAAAAGCGCCAAGGTGGCGAAAGCGCAGACGCCAGAGCAGCACCACGGCCAGCATCAGACAGGCCCGCTGCACTGGCACCCCACCACCCGCCAGCCAGCCGTAGGCCAGCGCTGCGGCCATGGCCAGGCCACAGGCCCAGGGTAACCACGGTAGCCTTGCCGGCCATAGCCCCCAACGTGCCAGCCCGGCGACCAGGCCATAGAGCAAACCGGCGACCAGGCCGATGTGCTGGCCGGAAATCACCAGCAGGTGCACCGTGCCGGTGGCCTGCAACGTCTGCCAGTCCTCCCGGGCCAGGCCCGCACCATCGCCAAGCACCAGTGCCACCAGCGCTGCCTGTCGGCCATTGGCTTCGACCATCAGCAAGCGCTGACGCAGCGCATCGCGCCAACCACCGGCGACTGGCGCCAGCAACTGCCCCGCCTTGACCGTACCCGTAGCCCCCACCCGTCGCCCCAGCAACTGCGCTTCCCGGTCAGGCCCGTGCGGGTTCAGCAGCCCGGCCGGGCGTTGCAAGGTCACCGCCAGCCGCCACTGCTCGCCCGCCCGCAGCGGCGGCCCATCGAACCAGCTCAGTTGCAAACGCTGAGGCAGTTCGGCCCGCCGCGAGCGTGGCGCTTCCAGCTCGAAACGCACGCCTTGTGCAGTGCGGGCCGGCAAACCCGCCACCCGCCCCTCCAGCCACAAGGTGCGGCCCTCCAGGCCGGCAGCCAGACGATCATCAAGGGCCTGCTGAGCAGACCCGCACGCCCAACACAAGCCCAGCAGAAACCAACCCAACGGCCAGACGCGGGTAAACAGGCTGCCGACAGCGCAGGCTGCCAGGGTTATCAACCATCCGACCGATGGCAATGCGGGCAGAAAGCCCAGGCACAACAGCCCGAGCGCGAGCGCAAACATCCCTGTGCGCATGAGGTAGAGCTCCAGAAGGCGAGTCACCTCCTGAGGCATAGCTCAATTGCCGGCATCGCTTGCTCAACAATTGTCACAAACTCTAAACGAGGCGGAGCAGGATTAAGGGCATACTGCCAGGGTCAACGCTCCGGGAGCCTACATGCCGCGCCGACTTTTCAAACGCTACATGCCGGACCCGACCAGCATTCGGGAACACAAGTCCTTACGCTTTTTCGGCAAATTGCTGCACGACCCCAACCTCTGGCACCTGAACCGCCATTCGGTGGCCAGAGCCATGGGTGTGGGCCTGTTCGCGGCGCTTATTCCCATCCCGATGCAGATGCTGCTGGCGGCGGCCCTGGCGATCCCGGTGCGCGGCAACCTGCCGGTCGCCGTCAGCCTGGTGTGGCTGACCAACCCGTTGACCATGCCGCCGGTGTTCTTCGTCACCTACATGACCGGTGCCTGGCTGATGCAGGTACCGCCGCGCACCCTGCCCGATGAGCTGACCTTCCAGTGGATCACCGACCAGCTGTCGACGCTGTGGCAACCCTTCCTGCTCGGCTCGGTGGTGTGCGGCGTGGTGCTGGGCATCCTTGCCTACTTCACCACCATGTTCTACTGGCGCTGGTGGGTGGGCCGGCAGTGGCGTCGTCGCCAATGCCGGTGCAAGGCTTCAGGCCCGCATGCCACGGCCGCTGACCAGCAAGCGAACGCAAACAACGTAGAGCACCGCAGTGGCCACCAGCATGAAGGTGATCGCCGTGCCAATGCTGATATCCGACACCCCTAGAATGCCGTAGCGGAACGAGTTGACCATGTGCAGCACCGGGTTGGCCAACGACACGGTCTGCCAGAACGGCGGCAGCAGGTTGATCGAGTAGAACACCCCGCCCAGGTAGGTCAGCGGCGTCAGCACGAAGGTCGGGATGATCGAGATATCGTCGAAGTTGCGCGCGAACACTGCGTTGACGAAGCCAAGCAGCGAAAAGATGGTGGCCGTCAGCAGCACCACCACCACGGTCACGCCCAGGTGGTGCACCTGCAGGTCGGTGAAGAACATCGACAAAATGGTCACGATCACACCCACCGCCAAACCACGCAGCACCCCACCCAGCACATAGCCGACGAGAATGGTGTGCGGTGACACCGGCGACACCATCAGCTCTTCGATCGAGCGCTGAAACTTGCTGCCGAAAAAGCTCGACACCACGTTGCCGTAGGAGTTGGTGATCACCGACATCATGATCAGCCCCGGCACGATGTACTGCATGTAGGTGAAGCCACCCATGTCGCCGATCTGCCGGCCAATCAGGTTACCGAAGATGACGAAGTACAGGACCATGGTGATCGCTGGTGGCAGCAACGTCTGCGGCCAGATGCGCAGGAAGCGCCGCACTTCGCGGTAGACGATGGTGTTCAGGGCGACCCAGTTGGTGCGCAGTTCCACACTCATACGGCCACCTTCGACAGGTTTTTTTCCACCAGGGACACGAACAGCTCCTCAAGTCGGTTGGTCTTGTTGCGCAGGCTCTGCACCTCGATGTTCTGCAGCGCCAGCTGGCCGAACAGCGCGGTGATGCCGATGTCCTTCTCCACCTGCACTTCCAGGGTATGCGGGGTCAGCAGCCGGCACGGGTAGCCCTGCAGTACCGGGGCCGCGACCAGGTCCTGCTTGAGGTCGAGCACGAAGGTTTCGACATGCAGCTTGCCCAGCAACTGGCGCATGCTGGTGTTCTCGACGATGGTGCCATGATCGATGATGCCGATGTTACGGCACAGTTGCTCAGCCTCTTCCAGGTAGTGGGTGGTGAGGATGATGGTGATGCCCTTCTGGTTCAGCTCGGTGAGGAAACTCCACATCGAGCGGCGCAGCTCGATATCCACCCCGGCGGTGGGTTCGTCCAAGATCAGCAGGCGCGGTTCGTGGATCAATGCACGGGCAATCATCAGGCGCCGCTTCATGCCACCGGACAACGAACGCGACTGCACATCACGTTTGTCCCACAGGCCCAGCTGGGTCAGGTACTGCTCGGCGCGCTCCTTGGCCAGCTTGGGCGGGATGCCGTAGTACCCGGCCTGGGTCACGACGATGTCGAAGGTCTTCTCGAACTGGTTGAAGTTGAACTCTTGCGGCACCACGCCCAGGCAACGCTTGAGCGCGGAGGGCTCGCGGTCCAGGTCGTGACCGAACACGCTCACTGTGCCGCTGGTCTTGTTCACCAGGGTCGAGAGAATACCGATGGTGGTGGATTTGCCGGCGCCGTTGGGGCCGAGCAAGGCGAAGAAGTCGCCTTCGGCAACATCGAGGTCGATGCCTTTGAGGGCCTGAAAGCCATTGCCGTAGGTCTTGGTCAGCTGTCGGATGGACAGGGCGGAACTCATAGCGGGTCACTTACCGAAGAAAAAGGTGCAGGACACGCCAGGTAAAGTCACTGGCGCAGTGAGTGCAGCCATGGTGCAAGGCCAGGCTGCACAAGTACAGTCACATCTATTGATAATGACTATCGAAGCGGGTTCAAGTGAGCGCGGTCATCACGGCGGCCTGGTAGGCCGGGCGTTGCTTCAGGCGTTCATACCAGGCTTGAAGGTGGTACATGTCCGGGCGCTCGATGGGCAGTTCGAACCAGGCATAGATGAAGCTACCCAGTGGGATGTCGCCCATGCCGATCTGGTCACCGGACAGGTACGGCTGATTGGCCAGGGTTTCGTCGGCAATGGCCAGTAATTGCGCGCACTGCTTGTGCGCGGCGTTGATCGCCACCCAGTCGCGCTGGTCTTCCGGCGTGCGCAGCAGGCCCCAGAACAGCGGGCGGAAGGGTGCGGCGAAGGACGATGTGGTCCAGTCCATCCATTTGTCGGCCAGGGCGCGCTGCCGTGGGTCTGCCAGATACCAGCCCTGCTCCGTGCCGTACTCCGCGCACAGGTAGCGAACGATGGTGTTGGATTCCCACAAAGTCAGGTCGCCGTCTTCGAGCATCGGCACCAGGCCGTTGGGGTTGCGGGCGCGGTAGTGCGGCTCGTTGACCACGCCGAAGGCGCCACCGGCGTCGATGGACTCGAAGTCCAGGCCCAGCTCGTGGGCGATCCACAGCGCCTTGCGCACATTGCTCGAATTCTTGCGGCCCCAGATCTTCAGCATGGCAACATCCTTTTGAGTGCGGAGGTGGCACAGTCTACTCCAGACCTTCGCCGCCTGTACGGGCCTCTTCGCGGGCAAGCCCGCTCCCACAGGCTCACCACCGTCTTCACGTCACCGGTATTCCTGCGTGGGTTTTACCCACACATAGGCCGAGCCTGCCGGCCATTCACCATCGCGGCCGCCCCCGCATTCGCCAATCGCTGCCATCGCCACCTTCCGTTGTAGGAGCGGGTTTACCCGCGAATAGGCCGGTACAGGCGAACAAATGAACTGAAACTCCCACCGCCACACCCTGTCACTGTTCTGAACATGCCGTTCACAGCATTGCGTCTAAGCTGTCTGGGACGGCTCAAGCCCTTGGTTCCAAGGAGGACCGATTATGTTGCTGTTGTGGTTGGTGGTGCTGGTGATCGGCGCGGCGTACCTCACGCACCGGCGCCTGGCGCCCTTGCAGATTCTCGGCATCCTGGCGGCCTATGTGCTGTTGATGGGCATTTTCAGCAGTGCCCCCGGCTGGCTGCTGGCCCTGATCTGGGTGGTGCTGGCCCTGAAGATCGCCCTGGTTGCGCTGCCGCAGTGGCGACGCAAAGTCTTTACCGCCCCTGTATTCCGCTGGTTCCAGCGCACCCTGCCGCCCATGTCCCAGACCGAGCGCGAAGCCATCGACGCCGGCACCGTGTGGTGGGACGGCGAACTGTTCAGTGGCCGCCCCGACTGGCGCACCTTGCTGGCCTACCCGGCACCGAAACTGACCGAAGAAGAACAGGCCTTCATCGATGGCCCGACCGAAGCACTGTGCGCCATGGTCAGCGACTGGCAGATCGGCCAGGACCTGGACCTGCCGTCCGAAGCCTGGGCACATATCAAGCAGCATGGCTTTTTCGCCCTGATCATCCCCAAGGAATACGGCGGCAAGGGCTTCTCCGCCTACGCCCACTCCCAGGTGGCGATGAAACTGGCCACCCGCAGCGGCGACCTGGCCTCTACGGTGATGGTGCCCAACTCCCTCGGCCCTGCCGAACTGCTGCTGCACTACGGCACCGACGAACAACGCAACCACTACCTACCGCGCCTGGCCCGTGGCGAGGAAATCCCCTGCTTCGCCCTCACCGGCCCACTGGCCGGCTCCGACGCTGGCGCCATGCCTGACACCGGCATCATCTGCAAAGGCCAGTGGCACGGTGAAGAAGTGATCGGCCTGCGCCTGAACTGGGAAAAGCGCTACATCACCCTCGGCCCGGTCGCCACCCTGCTGGGCCTTGCATTCAAGGCCTACGACCCGGACCACCTGCTGGGCGATGAGGAAGAACTGGGCATCAGCCTGGCACTGATCCCCACCGATACCCCCGGGGTGGAAATCGGTAAACGCCACCTGCCACTGGGCGCCGCGTTCATGAATGGCCCCAACAGCGGCAAGGACGTGTTCGTCCCGCTGGACTTCCTCATTGGCGGCCAAGCGATGCTTGGCAAAGGCTGGATGATGCTGATGAACTGCCTGTCGGTAGGTCGCTCCATCTCACTGCCTGCCGTGGGTACAGGGGCTGCCAAGTACACCAGCCTGGTGACCGGCCAGTACGCCAATATCCGCGAGCAATTCAACGTGCCACTGGCTGCCTTCGAAGGTATCCAGGAGTCGCTGGCACGTATTGGCGGCAACGCCTGGCTGATGGACAGTGCCCGCCTGCTGACCGCGAAGGCCGTGGATCTTGGCGAGAAACCCTCGGTGCTGTCGGCGATCCTCAAGTACCACCTCACCGAGCGTGGCCGCGAATGCATCCAGCACGCCATGGACGTGCACGGTGGCAAGGGCATCATCATGGGCCCGAACAACTACCTGGGCCGCAACTGGCAAGGGGCGCCGATCTTCATCACGGTCGAGGGCGCCAACATCCTTTCGCGCAACCTGATGATCTTCGGCCAGGGCGCCATTCGCTGCCACCCGTTCGTGCTCAAGGAGATGGCGTTGGCCGGGCGTGAAGACCACGATCAGGCGCTCCAGGAATTCGATGACCTGCTGATGAAACACATCCTGTTCGCCGCCGGCAATGCGGCCGGCACCCTGGTGTTCAACCTGGGGCTGGGGGTTTTCGAGAAAGTACCGGGTGACACGCTGAGCCAAGGCTACTTCCGGGCCCTCAACCGCCAGGCCGCCGCCTTTGCCCTGCTGGCCGACCTGTCGATGATGCTGCTGGGCGGGGCGCTCAAGCGCCGGGAGCGCCTGAGTGCGCGGCTGGGCGATGTACTCAGCTACCTGTACCTGTCCAGTGCCGCACTCAAGCGCTACCACGATCTCGGTTCGCCCGAGCACATGCAGCCCCTGCTGCGCTGGGCCGTGGAAGAAAGCCTGGGCCAGGCGGAGCACGCCCTGGACCGGTTGCTCGACAACTTCCCCAACCGCTTCGTCGGCTGCGCGCTACGGGTGCTGGTGTTCCCCTTTGGCCGCCGTCACACCGGGCCGAGCGATGAACTGGACGCCGAGGTGGCAGCGCTGATAGGGCGCAGCAAAGGCGACCCTGCGCTGGAAGAGCTGCTTGCCGGTTGCTTCAGGCCGCAAGCCAACGGCGACCCGGTGGCAGCCCTGCAACGAGCCTGCGACCTGCTGGAGGCGTCGACGCCGCTGCACAACGCGCTGCATCAGGCAATCAAGGAAGGCAAGGTACGACCGGCGCCCGGGCAGTCGGTGATCGATGCGGCAGTCGACAGTGGGGTACTTCAGCCTGATCAGGCGCAACGCCTGCATGCAGCCGAGCAAGCGCGCCGTGCGGTGATCGACGTGGACGCCTTCGACAAGGCACAGCTGCTGCCGGAGCAAGGCAAGGTACGCTGAGACAGGGGCCGTTTTGCGGCCCCTTCCCCAACCGGCGTATACTCCGCGCCCCGTTTCAACCACCTCGAGGACCACCCCAATGGCTAACCCCCACCTGGAATACCACCTGCAACTGTTGAACCACCTGCGCACCATATTGGTGGCCCTGGGTGAAGCCGAGCAGGTACCGGAGGAAAGCCACACCCTGTTCCTCGACCGCTTCGACGAGCTGCTGACCCTGTTGCCGCAAAACCCGCTGGAAAGCCAATATCTGGGCCAGGACCTGATATGCCAGGTGATTCAGCGCTATCCGCAAATCGCCCACCTGGTGCCGCGCGACCTGCTGTGGTTCTTCGGTGGCGACTGCCTGCACTTCATGCCGGACGAAGAGCTGCAGCTCTACCAGAACCTGGAAGATCTGCGCTATGAAGCGGAACGGGACGGCCAGCGGTTTGACTGGCATGCACAAAAGCAGGCTCTGCTGGAAGCCGTAAAAAAGTCCTGACCACACGTGCGCTGCCGCCCTAAAAATCCGTACCCAGCTGCCACTTAATCCTACATTCAACCATTGGCCTCCCCCCCTATGCTGTTGGCCGCTCCCCCTTCGGCTCGAAGCCGACGCAAGGGAGCGTCCCCTAGTCAACACGACAACATCAAGGACCTGCCAATGAAAAAAACTTTGCTCATGCTCGCCATGGCGATGGCCAGCAGCAGCGCATTCGCTCTCGACGATGAAACGGGCCAGATCAGCTTCTACGGTACCATCTACGGCGGCGGTACCTGCCCGATTGAAGTCGTCGCCCCAGGTGGCAGCGTTATCCCCGAGGTATCGCTGGGTAACTTCACGAAAGGCTACTTCCACACCCCTGGCACCGCCACGCCTGACAAGGCATTCGCGCTGAAGATAACACCGACTCCGGCCTGCCAAATTCCAACCCCCCACACCGCAACCGTGAAATATACACCCTTGCACGGCATCGTCGGCGGCGACCTTTATGGCGTCAACGGTGCCTCGGGCGTGGGCGTCGCGATCAAAGACAGGCTGAAAGCCAAAATTGCACCCAACAGTGCTTCCATCCCATACGATCTATACGTAGATCGCCCAACGGAGATGGTGTTCTACGCCTCGTACGAGTCTTACCTGGATGCAGCAGATATCACCGACGGTGTAGCACAAGCTGAAGTCGCCTTCACGGTAGACCTGCCTTGACACCTACTCCAGGTGCCCGCACCTGGAGTCCACCATTCCTGCCCGGTCAAACACCATGTCACCCCTTTCTCGACTTCTGATCACCTCATGCAGCTGCCTGGCGCTGCTCACAGCCATTCTCCCCGGCGCACAAGCGGCACTCACCATCAGCCACACGCGAGTGGTGCACGACAGCGCCAAACGCAGCTCCTCGGTCATCGTCGCCAACCCCTCCAACAGGCCGTACGCGGCGCAGGCCTGGGTAAACACCCAAGCCGACGACGCAACCACTGCCGTCCCCCTGATCGCTGCCCCTAACCTGTTCCGCCTCGACCCCGGTGGCGAACAGACGGTGCAAATCAATGCCCTGCCTAACGATCTCCCCCGTGATCGTGAGTCCGTGTTCTATTTCAACCTGCAGGAAATACCGCAGGCAGCGACCAATGACGGAGAGAACATCCTCAACATCGCCCTGCGCACGCGCATCAAGCTGTTCTATCGACCCAGTGAGCTCAAAGGCCGCCCGCAAGACCGGTTGAAAGACCTGGCCTGGTCAGTGCAACAAATAGATGGAAGACCGCATCTGGTCGTCGATAACCCGTCGCCTTATTACTTCACCTTCAGCCGCCTGGTGGTAAGTGGCAATGGCGCGAGTGAAACCATCAACGCCAAGGCCATGGCCTTGCCCCTGGGCACGCAGGCCTATGCACTGAACACCATGACAGTCACCGATGGGCTGCAGGTGAAGTTCACCACGATCAGTGACTACAGTGGCATAACTGCAGAGGTCTCCAGCCCGGTCGCAAGGCCGTGATCCAACACCTTCCATCAATCGCGCAGTGGCAGGTTGAGCACGGGACGAAACGCTACCCAAGTCGCGCCCTCATCGAAGCTTACGGACGCCGTGATAGTAAAATTATGATCGATCCATAGGGTGGCCAGGTGGGTTTTAGGTACCGTCACATCATCGCGCATGCCAATTCCCTCGTCGGCCTCGGTGGCAGATAACGCATGCGCAAACAGCACGTCATACGCTGGCGCGTCGCTGCCACCAGGCAAGACCCCGGTCAGCTGAATGCTGACCTGCTGCCCCTCGGCAATCAAAGGCCAAGTGCCCAGCCGGATCGGCACATTGGCTGGCGCCGTGCCCAGGCTGAACCCATCGGGATTGGCCCCATCCAACTCGGGTTGGGGCAGCCGCTCCGAGCGCGCTTTCACGTCCAGAGCAAGTGCGTCGGAATCGAGCGCATTGGCGTTGTCACTCACGCGATATAGCACCGTCACGGTATGCGTGCTTTGCGCCAAAACGTACTGGGTGGGTATTTCGAAGAAACGCTCTTGCCCGTTGTACGGCGTGCTGGTCGTAAAGTACCCCGCTGTGCCCGGCGCTCCCCACACCACCGTGAGGGTTTCATCCGGGTAGATAACCGCACTCGCCGGGACCTCAACCAGTAACGGCGGGTAAAAGTCATTGAGCGTCAGCGTCTGTTGTGCCCCCCAGCCCTCTGCCTTTTCGATCAACACCGGCGGCAAACTTCGCGGTATCGGCGTGGCAGCCACCTCCAGCGTGACTGGCCGTGAACCAGCGCTCAGGTTACCGGCACGGTCACAGACCTTGTAATGGACATAGCGCTTGCCATCACCGCGCGCCAGTATCATTTCCTTGGAAAATACGATGCTTATCGGCTGGCTGGGGTCCTTCAGTTCATACCGATCGACCTCTTCATCGGCAAACGGCTCACGGTCCCAGTAAACGATCAGCATGTCAGCCACTGCGGGGGTTTGATAGCTCGGTACCAGCGCCTGCAGGACGTTGTTCTCGAGGTAGCGCGCGGTCACGCCGTCCCTGAGCACTTCCTCATCGAACACCAGGCTCCCTTGGTTGTCACCCAGCACTGGCGCCACCTTGTCGATGGTCAGGGACAGAGGCATGGATCCGACCTCCCCCCCATTGAAGCCGTGGGCCAAATAGGTGACGGCCGCCACCCCGTGCTCGAGGAACTGCACCGGGACATCCACATAGAGCTCATCTGGCGGTATGTCGTCGTACCAGGTCTTTTTCTCGACCTCTGAACCGTTCCAGTACAGGATGATCCATTCCGGGCGTTCGGGAGTTGGACGCGAGTATTCCCACATCGGGATGTCGATGCGCAGTGGGCGACCCAACACCGCAACCGGCAGCAAATTGTGCTGCCCGCCGGGAATGTCGGGTAGCGCATCCGGCGCCGTCGGCGGATCGAGCGGAACCGGAACCGGAACGGAAGTACCCTGTGTAGACCGTTGCATACTCTGCATCTCCATCCAGTGCAGGCGGGCACAAAAAGGGGAGGTTCGATACCTCCCCGGTTGCAATAGCCCTACCAGCTGTAGTGAAGCCCGACGTTGGCACCCCAGGGCTGCTCGATCTTTTCACCGTTGGCGTAATCGAAGTCGGCGTGCAGTTGCAGGCGATCGGTCATGCTAACGGCAACCCCCAGCCCCAGCTCGCCGCGCGAGCCCGACAGATCATTGTCAAACCGGTTGTCGTTGACGTTGACCTGGTTGTCGTCGACGAACTCATGTGCGTAGGCAGCGCGCAGGTAGGGTTGCACCTTGCGCCCGGCACCTAGGTCGAAGGTACGCCCAACGGTGGCCCCGGCCTTGCCAAGCAGCGAGCGGGTGACGTCGCCGCGCGCCTGCATACCGTTATCCAGGTCATAGTGTTTGCCTTGGATGGTGACCATTGACCATTGCGTATAGGGCTCGATGAAGTAGTCATTACCCAGTTCCAGATGGCGACCGAACTCCAGGGATGCACCCACACCGAAGTTGTCGTAATCACCTTTGCTGCGCTTGCCATCGCTCATTGTGATATCCGACGAGTTGTCAAAGCGGTTGAGCTTGACCACGCCATCCAGATAGTAACCGCTCTGGGCATCGAGCCAGGTGGCATACAGCCCCAGGTAATAACTCTTGACGTCGGCGGACGCGCCACGCGTCAGGTTCAAGTCCGAATTGCTGTGCCCTGCCATCACACCCAGAAGCCACTGGCCATCCCCAAGCGGCAGCGGCATATCAGCACCTAACGAGAAGCCCTGCTGTACCTGCTGGTATGCACTGCCCGCTGCATCGGAAACGTTGTACTTGTTGCCATATGCCCTGACCCAGCCACCCGCCTTGCCTTGGTCCAGGCGCAGTTCGCCCATGCGGCTACGCAAGGTGGTGAGCTCGCCATACCATACGGTCGGCGCGGTGTTGAACAGGGCCAGCACCGAAGCGGTGCCGGGGCTGATGACCTTGCTCGCACCGTCGAGGAACCAGTCGTTGCCACGCTGCACCAGTTCGTAGGAGAACGTGCCCACGTCGACTGGGCCGTTGAGCAAGGAAAACTGCGCATCGCCTGCAGCGGCATGCACCAGGTGCAGTTGGTTTTCAGCCACAGGATCGGCACCACTGCTGCCAACCAGCAAGGTATGGCTGCCGGTGGCGGTACCGGTGATTTCAAGGTAATCGCTATCGCCGGTACTGAAGTCGGCGTCCATGATGAAGTTGCCACTGCCAGCCAGCGTCCCCACGCTCAAGCGCTGATACTGGCCCGGCTCACCAAACCTGACACTGCCACCCTCAAGGGCCAAGCTGCCGACCTTGCTGTCCTCGACCATGTTCCAGCGCGCCTGGTTGCTCAAGGTCAGGCCTGCTACGTTCTCCAGTCGGCCTGTCAGGCTGGCGTGGTTGTCCAGCGTCAGCGAGGCGCTGGAGCCCTCTTCGACACGCACGTCACCCACCAGCTGGCTGTTGTCCACCGTCATGCGCGCCGTGGAACTGCCCATGACCTCCAGCAGCGTGCCGTTGCTGCCTTGCAAGGTGCTTCCTCCGGCTACGAGGATATCGGCCTCAGCCGGGCCAAGCGCGGGGTTGCCGACCACAATCGCAGAGCCGTCCTGCCCCTCTACGTGCGACCCCACCAGGCTCACCGTTGCAGTGCCAGGCTGTGCCTGCGCAGACAATATCCGCAAGCCATTCCGTGCACCCTGCAAACGGCTGCCTTCCGCGCTGAGCGTTGCGTTGTCAAACATGTCCGCAGCTGCGGCCGTGCCGGTACCGACCAGTGTACTGTTGTGCAGTACCAGGGTCGACTCGTCCGATATCAGCGCGCCCCCCCTGGCGCCTTCGACATAACTGTCACTGACGGTGGCCGTTGAGCCACCCAGGCTGTTGTCGTGCTGCAAGCGCAGACCATAGCGGGCGCTGACCACCCGCGAATTGGCAGTTACGTTTGCGCTCGAACCGCCCCGCAGGGCGATGCCATCGTCCAGTTGCGCATCCACCGTGCTGCCGCTCATCTCCAGGTGCGCACCGCCAAAAATATCGATGTGCTGGGTGGATGCACCGTTGGCGTCAAGCCTGGCCCCTGGGTTTAGTTGATAGTTATCGAGTGGTGTATTCGCATCGATGGTCAGGTCGCCATCCACGGTCGTCAACGCTTGGGCAATTGGGCTTAGCATCATAAGCGCAGACATGACCACCTTGGCCCGCACCAACGGCCCCCCGCGTTGTTTTTTCACAATCCCCATCAGCAATGACCTCAGTTGTGTCAGTTAATATTTCTGCCAAACGGCTATGGCAGAAAAGTTACTAAACACAGTCCGAAAATTCTGTAGGAAAACCCTACAATCCCTTCGTCAACTTCAGAAAGGACGGCGATGGCGCGCTCTATCGCCGCCCTTTCACTGCTCATGGCGTAAGTGGGCAGGCAGTCCCAAGCACGTGCATGGAGACAATTTGTTCCAAGGTAACTGAGGTGTACGGCTTACCATCCAAGGTGAAGCTATACGTTACACGACCACGCCCTTCCCTGATGGCTGTGCTGTAGTTAGGAATGGGTAAAATGTGCACATCATATGGCTCGACCCGCCAGACGAAACCATTCAACTTACCGCCAGTCAGGGCTATATCTTCTGTCTTGTCGATACCCGGGATTTTTGTGTCGCCAGAGTACCCATGCACCGCCGTCCAGTGCATTGTCACCGTATCACTCTCTGTCAAGCCATACTGAGCAAGATCAGGCATTTGAACCCGAATAGATGGGACGGTGTCAGTGGGGTCGTTTGGATCGAACAACGACTTACACCCCAGCCAGCCTACTGGCGCTTCGGTATTTCCGCCTAAGAAAGCAGGTGCCTCGGGGCGCAAAACGATGGCATTGACTAACACATCGGTAGAGGGTGAAGCCGTTTTATTTGGGATGCCAGTGCGCGTGATCTCATAATGAACCGGTACGGTACCGTTCTTGCCTGCCTCGATATATTCCCAGGGAATTTCACACGTAATATTCGAGCCGGGGTCTCCATTTTCTACAGGATAATCCGCATCAGCAATATGTTGCCCCCCCCAATAGAAGGTAATGTTGTCGCCCTCTTTGAATGCAGCATCAAGCAAAAACGTCAACGATGCAGGATGCGTTTCATCGGCCGGGGTCAGTTCGTTGGCTTTACCTGAGATTGCACCAGTTACCGTGACTGGCCCCAGCTTCGGGTTGACGGGCCCTGGCCATTCTGGGTCCGGATTTGGGTCAACCGGCCCAATGCGTTCGAGGTTGACGTTCACATCAATGGATTTGCTACCTGCCGAGACCGCCCCTCGTCGCAGCTCATAGCTGACGGGCGTCTGCACATCGCCGCTGCTCGAACTACCATACTGCTCCCACACTTGCAGCGACGTCAGGTTGACGACCAAGGGGAAGCGGGGAGCGTTGCCGATCGGTTGCCAGCCGAGCTTGAGCGTCCCCCATGTCACTTCAAGCTCATCCGTGGGCTTGAAGTTTGAAAATTCAGGGATCTGCACGCTAACACCGGTGAAAACATCCTCTTG
Organism: Pseudomonas sp. FW305-E2; assembly: GCF_058782925.1. Lineage (NCBI taxonomy): Bacteria > Pseudomonadati > Pseudomonadota > Gammaproteobacteria > Pseudomonadales > Pseudomonadaceae > Pseudomonas > Pseudomonas sp. FW305-E2. The sequence goes on from NZ_JBYSYE010000042.1 coordinate 15,121, forward strand.
GTCAATCAAACCATCACCAGAAGGCGCCAACGGCACTACAGGGTCCTGCAACCCGGTGGGCAAGGGCCCGATAGCCACCCCTACCGGGAGATACTGCGAGAGCTTGCTGATGTTCCCTGCCTTGTCCACCAACAGGTAGAGTGCATAGACGCCGCCGTCACCCATGTCTTCGATGGCCTTCTTAGGCACTCGCAACGCTTGTGGTGGAGCTTGCACAGGCACACTCACAACAGGTTTAAATTCGGATGGATCGTCAGGCACGCTTTTCAGCCAATACACATGTACGGTATCGCCTGCCTTATAATCGTCATATTCTGGGAAGGCCAAATCCACGCTATCGATATTGGCATCCGTCACATCCGCAATTGGCGTAAAGGGTGCTGGCAGTGCCTGGCCATAGGGAGGCACACGGTCAAATATCAGGCTGAGTTCACCATCAGATTTTATCCTGTCTCCACCATTGTACGGCTGAACTTCACAACTGAATTTGTGTTCACCCTCCCCCCACAACTCTATCTTCGCTTTGGGAACTGTGAATGCAAAAGGAAAACCAGGCTTATCATCGGCATTGAATTCCCGGTTGAACATTTCCTCTGGCCCACCCGTAGCCGCAGTATGATAAACATATAATGTGTCAAACAGGCCAGAATCCGGCGGCGCAAACGTATCCCAAGCTTGCAGATCGATAATCAGGTTTTCAGCTGGGTTCAGCAAGACGCTGTTCTTCACAGTATTATCTGCTGGGTCCGCCAACAGCGATTCCTTGATAGTTGGCGGATCGAGCGGCGCGACCTCGACTGCCCGGGCCCTGGCCCCGCGAACGCTTTGACGGGCTTGTTCTGCTGCCGCCCACTTGCTTACTTGCTTGTTCATAGCCTCACCCGCTGGATAGAAGTTGAAAAACGACAAACCAACCAAACTCAGGTGAACCCATTAAAAAGCGTAACCCCCCCATCGACAACTGACAAAAATGTCAGTTGACGCTTTTACAAAGATGCTTTTTTCAAACGTGAAAATCCGATACCAGAGGGCTGGTATCGGATTTTCCATAAAGCCCAGATTGGGTTCAACTGCTTAAGCAAGCAGCATTATGCGCAGGCGCAAGACCTTTCACCCACGGGGTGGGCCCACTTGACATTACCCCTGCAAAGCCAGGTAGCCCCTCGATAAAGGGTCACAGTACATCCTGCATCGCCAACCGATCCAGCGCATCGTAACCATAGGTAGCCCCACCCGAACCGGACGCCAGCTTGACACGCTGCAAACGCCCTAACCCATCATATTCAAGTTGACGCCCCTCCTCATCCAGTATCAGGTTGCCATCGGCATCGTATTCCAACTCAATGATTCGCGGCTCATCTTCAAGCCCATTGATGGTGATGCCCGTCAGTTGCGCGGGGTCCCAAGGGTTGTCGAAATGATAACGGGCATCGATCATGCCTTCCTCGAACAGGGTGCGCACTCGGGTGATGTTATCCAATGCGTCCATATCGAAGCGCTGCAGCTGGATCTTGTTGCCATATGGGTCTACGGGTACATAGGCGTCTTCACCCTGACACTCGTAGTCGGTCAACCGGCCTCGCTCGTCATAGACGTAGCTTTCTTCGCGCAGCACCGGCGTGCCCTCGCCCTCACTAAGCGTTTTAGTCACGATTGCATCCACTGCATCGTAGGTTTGGGTCAACGTCTGCTGCGTGTCGCCAAAATCAAAAATGCGGGATGTCTCGCGTTCGAACTCATCGTAGCCCAAGGTAGTTGTCAGGCTACGCACACTACCGTCGGGTTCCTCCGTTTCCGTCACGTAGGACTCGATGCGGCCCAGTGCGTCATAGTAGAAGCGGCTGACAAGTGTACCCAGGCGGGTTTCCTCGAGCTGGCCCAATGCGTTGTAACGGTGTGATTGAACACCTCCTAATACATCCGTATAACTCAAAAGGCGACCGCCAAGGCTGTGGACGTATTGCATGCGAAGCGGTTCCCCACCCCCCTGGCTACGCGTTTCCGAGCGCAGGTGACCGGTACTGTAATAGTCTCGCGAAAGCTCATCACCATTTTCCTTGCAACCGAGCAGCCGAGCATTTTTTGTGTCGTAGTCGTATTCCGCATTCACCTCGGTGTTAACCAGGGTCCTTTGCCAAGGCTCTTCACCTACCTGTGGCACATACTTGTAAACAATATGCTCGCCACGGGGGGAAATCACTGACTCCGGCTGGCGCATGCCCGGGGCATATTCCATCAAGCGCCGACGACCACCGGTAACAGACGCCACCATACGGTTCAGGCCGTCAAAGGCCTGTTCGCCCAACACATGCTCCTCCACTACCCCACTAACGGTTTCCAACACTTTGATCAGCACCGGCAGGTCTTCGTGGCTATGCGGCGCATACTCACGCACCACCTGCGAGTTATCGGCCAAGGTATGCACGAGCAGTCGATCGAATTCATCGTAGGCAAAGGCAGTTTGCGCTTGACGGCCATCGATTTCCCGAGAGGTCCGGCCCAGGCCGTCATAAAAATACTGGTGCAAGCTTTCCCGTTTGCCATCAAGGCGCAAGCGCTCGACACGCACTGGCTTGTCGAACAGATTCTGCCATGTCACGGTCTTGCCAGTGCGCACCTTACCATCCCCCGATTCACGCCACTGCGTGATGATCGGCCCTGCTGATTCTTGCGTGCCGATCGGGTCGGTTTGTTCATGGTTGCGCACACCATCCGGCCCAACCTCACAGCAACGCTGCCCCCAGGCGTCGTACTCGTAACGGGTGGTCAGCGGCAGGTCTTCCAGCGCCAGCCACTCATGTTCAACCTCTTCAACCAGGTTGCCCAGGGCATCGTACGTTGCACTATAGGTCTGACGCTGCGCTTCCTGGGCTGCTGGCGTAAGCGCATAGTCGGGATCCTGGCGCATCCGCCGAACTTCGCGGTTCAGGCCATCGACATAGCTCCAGGTGGTAACACCCTTGACGTCTACCATGACCTGCAGAGCCTGGCTGCCATTGGACGACAGATGGTAGCTGTACTCGCGTTTCGCCGTGTACTCGGTACCCGGCGCAACGGTTTCGCTTGTTACGCGTCGCAGCTCGTCATAGGTATAAGCGATCTGCACATCGTTGCTCTCATAGTTTTCGTCATAATGGAGCAGCGGTTCACCGATCAACACCGAATGCCGCAAAGTGGTGACTTTTTGCGCATGACGCTTGCCCGTACCTGGCAGATAATGCCCATGGTCGAAGCCGTTCAGAGTCGCCACGGTTTGCACAACGGGATGCTGGTCCTCCTCAACCCGGGTGTAGTTATAGGTTGTATGGGTAACCTTGCCGTTCAGCTTCAGCGTTTCACTGACAGGCCGGCCATGTTGCAACTTATCGTCGCGCGGGGTCGCGAGCCTGGACTGGCCATGACGCAATGCCTTGATCTGGCGCCCTCGCACCAGGCCACGATGCCACGTACCGCCAACGCTGTCTGCATATTCAGTCTGGGTATGGCGCAACAGCTTGGCGCCCTGCACTCGCACCAGTGCTTCAGTATGCTGAAGCAACTTGCCCCTGGCATCAGCGTCGAGGGCGGACAGTTTGACGTAGGTATAGTCACTACGCAGTGTTTCTGCTCCGGCATCGCCGTCGGCGGCGGGCTCCACCGTGCGCGATCTCAGCCACCGGACAAAGCCTTCTGGATCACCGGGGTAGTCTCCCTCGGCGGCCGCTGGGTAATAGGTGCTGTGCGTTGTCACACCATTGGGCTGCCGCTCCAGTATCAGGTTGCCGTATGGGTCATAGTCAGTGGTGACCGTCTGCTCCCGGTAAGCGTTTGAGTTTCCTGCCAGCCGCCAGGCGGTTGTCACGGTCTTGGGTAACTGGAAGTTATTCGGTTGTGCCGAGAATCCTAAATTATCGACCTCATGATAGGTGGTGGTAACGGTATTGACGCAGGTGTCCTGGGTAGTGACCTGTTTGGTTATTAAATGGAAGCGGTTGAAACTGCGCTCCACCACGCGCACCGCAACCTTGTTCATATAGTGGCTTGTCGTCGAGGTATAGAGAAAATCGCTCCCGGTGAACTTGTACAAGTTGTCGAAGCCATTATCCTCCCAATCGACGCCGGCGCCGTTACCTAGATAATTGTTGCTGCTGAAAGCATAGTGTGTTTCGACATCTTCCTGTTCAAAGCCTGGGCTCACGACATGGCGCGTTACGTACGGTAGCGTCTTCCCGCCAGGCAAGTCATGGCCATCGTACTTGTATTCGATGACTTCGCTGCCACCGAGCGGGGTTCGCACATGGGTCAACAAACGCAAAATGCCCCACGACTCAGTTTGCAACGGATGATAGTCGAATTCCCAGCGTGCCTTGTCCGGGGTGGGTAACACGACTTGTTTCAGTTCATCGCCGTCGCGTACCAAGGTGTAACGTGCGAAGGCTTTGGTCCCGGGGTTCAAGTCGATCAGCACATCGCTGGTGGAATAGTCGATTTTCAGCAAGGTCCTGTTGGTGTCGTCAACGATCCATTCCAGGCAGGGCGCACCGTCCACAGGCGTGTAGCCCAGGGTGATGCCGTGACCTGTCTCTGCCAGCACCCGCACGGGCAAGGACACGGTGTAATTGGGAGCCTGTGGCTCAAGCAGCTCGATCAAACCGGTCTTGTGCGCCACGCGATAGCGCGTTTGCTCACCTTCACTGACATTTTCAAAATGAAAGCTGTCGATTTTGCGCTCTAGCACCACAGCCTGCTCACCCGGACCGTTGTCGTCCACTTTGAAGCTTTCACCAGAATGCAGGTTGAGCATCCCACGGTTCGTGAATTGGCTCAGGTTCAAGCTCCAGCCGTCTCCGAACCCTGGATCCCCTTTGCTCATCGGGTTGTAGGACAGCCGCAGCGGCAGGCTGGGGCCGTTGAGGTCGTTGGCGGGCAGTTCGGGTAACTGAATCGCCAGTGTGTATTGCCCGGTTCGCGGGTCAACGCCACCCTGCACGAAGCTGAGGAAGTTGAAAGCATTGGAATGGACGATGGATTGGGTCGTCATGGTAAATACTCACTCGATAATTGGGGTGCGTCGCCCGCGAACGGGCGACTTGGCTTTACTGCCCCTCAAGGACCAACTGGTTGCGGCTGTCCACGCCGCCCTTGAAAGTAATTCTCAAGTGGTGGGCATTGCCGTAGTTGTCGGTGAGCGTTACGAGCAGTGGTCTGTCCAATACCTTGCGATACTCGGTATGTTCGGTGTCAACCCAGTATTTCAAGTTCGGTACCCGATCCAGGCTCAACAGCAGGGTGCCTGTACTGACGGACTCATGGTTCTTGAACCCATAATCCAGGCCTTCGAACTTCACCTTTTCCTCATGCACCAGCAACTCGAGTTCAGCCCCATACGTGATGCCGCTCGGTGGCGATACGGAATCCGGATCACGACGGGGAATGAACGCAAACCCTGTGTAGCTGCAGTAGGTTTCGTCGATCAGTTCGCTTTCCCACTTCATCATCGATGCATACGCCAGACGGGCCCTGACAAACTCGAGTCCGGGGGCTCTGAGTACCCAGTAATCGGTGGTGTAATGCCAATAGTTGAAGAAGTCGCCGTTCGAGTGATTACTACCATCGTGGGTATACACCCGCTTTGGCTCAAATTTGTAATCGTCAATATTGGGCGGGGAAACTTGCACCCCTTGCAGCTCGAGCACCCCCGGGGCTCCCTCCTTGAGGTCAGAGTAATGCCAGCCGTTGTTATGATCCTGGAACTTGGCCTTGAACTTCCTGACCTCGGCCTCCAGGGCGTTCACAAAGAAGGTCACGGTACGCCGTGCGTCGATTGGCGCTAGCAATGAGTCTTGCTCAGCCTGAACCGCGCTAACTGGAAAGTAGTCGTAGCGAACATTGCGACGCTTGGTGACTGCCCATTTCTGGTCAGCTGCCTCCTCAGGCAGCTCATCAGGGTCCAACCCATCAGCACCAGCCGGCAAGACGTAGACTGGGCTACCGTCCTCGTATAGCAGCTGCAGCGTCGATAATTCCTGATCGCTCACCGGGTCCCATACAGTCCCGTTAGCCCCCTCGAAACTGTTGGTTTCGATAAGGACGTCGATGCCAACCTGCTGCAAACCATTGGCCAAGACCTTGTTACGATTGCTGTTATTACGCAAAACTTCAAATCTATTGAGCGCTTTCCAACGCTCTTGCTGTGTGGCCATTTGTTGCACACTGTTACGCCCGTGCTCGATCACGGCAAGCCCCCCAAGCCCGTAGGCAACGCCGACAACGACGCTGACTTCACCCGGCCCGCCTGGCTCAGCCCCCGGCGCGGTGTAGACACCGTCCTTAAGCGTACCTTTACCGAAGAGCATCCATGAGTCCGCCTTATAATCGAGAAGAGCGAAGTCCTGGGTCCCGCTGGGTGGCATTTGCGAGACATGGAACGGCTCGAGCTGGAGCATCATGGAGTATTTGATCATCACCACCGTTGCATAGCCGCTGTCGGCGCCGCGCGACACCTTTATACGCAACAGCTCCACTGGCTCCTTTTCGTCTTTGGCGCTCGGCGTATACCTGACACTGCGGGGATCCTCCGGAATCGCTTCAAAGCCGTCAGTGGTGCCATCCTCGAGCGCCCAGGAGATGCCCTCACCATCTGACGCCGTCAGCGTGAGCGCAGGATCGCCTTTGTTCCAGAGCACTACTCTGGGTGAAATCGCCAAGGCCTCGCTGGACTCGACCACTAATGCCGTACGTACTTCACTATCGGGCGACTCGGTCAGCTTGGCCGTCACTACGACAACTTGCGAGTCATTGGCAAATTTGTCGATGGCCGAAGCGGTATAACGCCCGGCCACCATGTCACCGCACGCACGCGGGTAAGTGAGATTGCGCACCGACCATTCACTGGGCGCCGTGCCCGTCAGGGTGAATAGCTTGTCTCTGGAAGCCCCTAGACTACTTAGCGCCGGCCGCAGAATACGCGCGTCCTCGCCAGGTGTAATATCGCCAAACAGGATGGTGTCATGCTGTTCGTGGTCTTCGGACATCGCAATCTCATGTTTCTGCGGCAAGACCACCTGCGACAACACGTCAGTGGCCAACTTGGCCATCATGGGCGCCCAAGCCTTGCTTACCAGCAGCGAAGCACCGTAGTTGCCCTTGCCGGCACCGCTCGACGGCAGTAGGTAGAGCCACCCGGCAGGCGCATAGCCCCACTTCAGCGCACCCCTTAACTGCATGAGCAACACCACGGCCCCATCGTCCGCAGGCGATGAGCCGCTGCCCCCCCCTTCAGGGGCCTTTTGCGCCACAACAGTGAAATCCACCACGGACACTGCGTTATAGCCAAAGTGGAATTCGATCGTTACCACCGGCAATGTCCAGTTGCGCAACTGCGGCCCGAGCTGCCGCAGCAAATATGCGCCCATGGTGCTTTCGGCGCTTGGGGTTACCGCCAGGTTACAGACCGGGTCGGAGACCGTACTCCAATCGATGACCAATTGGCCCTTGTCGGCATTACGTGACCGCACTACCTGCAAGTCGACGGTCACTTCGAATCGAAAGCCCATGCCCGGCTGCAGCACATGGCTGCGCCTCAAGAAGGCTGGCTCGCCGGGATACTCGGCAATCATGCTACACCTGCCGGCGATCAGTTCCATGCTCAGCTTGACCTGTGCCGACCGACCACTGGCCGCTCTGAACGACACCTGGGGCGGGCCGAACATGATGTTCGCGAAAACAACCTTCTCGGTGTTGTTATCCGCGTAATATTCGCCGCTGAACGGTACGATAAAGTCCTGGGTCGCGAATGCCTCGACAAAGCGATCCTGCAACAGTTGGTTGAAACGGTCGCGGCCGATCGAGAGCATCGCACCCCAGCCGTGCATGGCGTCACCCTTGCTCAGTTCTGCGAGCAAGTCATCCTTTGAATTGCTAGCCATGATCAAGCCTCCTTGACACCGGTGTTTTGCTTGACCTGTTTCAGTTGCTCGATGTAATCCGGGTCGAAGGGTAATGGAAGCACGACGTAATCCCAGGCATTGGGCCTAGCCTTTTCAATCGCTGCAAGAATGACGTAATCGCTGTCCTTTTCGTTGATTGTATAAACACCCGTCTTTTCATCAATATTGCCCGCCCCCCTTACGGTGTACCAATCGACCGTCTCAGGCGGGATTAGCTCAGGGTCCATCATTCCCCCTGGAGTCCAAAGCTCCAGCGCCAGCTTTCCTTCTTCCGGCTGCGTAGCCTTGAGCACGCCAGTGACAGGGAACCACGCTATGAGGATATCGAAGACGTCCGTCTCCCCCCCAGCGGATACCCGCACAGTGTCCAGTTGCAACACGCGCCCAATCGTGTTCGCAGCACCCGGTTGATGGGTCGGTGACACATAAATGCGCGCGTTCGCACCCGGGGGAATCTCAAGGTTATCGTCGTCGGCGTTTGGCTCACGCAAGGCGCCTTTCGCACCGCCCCCCATGCTCCACTGCAACTGTTCATCCAAGCTGCCACCTATCAGCAGGTAAGTGCGGGGTTTCGCCGGAGGCTCCGGCGAATAATTGGCGACCTGTAGAAGCGGAAAGGCCGAGACTTTTCTAGCTACGACGGTCACCAATGCCCGACTGATACTGTCGCCTGATTGGGCCTCGACGATGACCTGCTTCGAGGCACCTGTGAACTTGTCCCGCGTCGGCGCGGTATAGGTGCCATCCTTGATAGAACCTATTTCACCCTCTGAGCCTGGCACGGGCTTGACAGTCCAGGTAACTGGGGCGTTGGGGGGAGTCGTCAGGACGAAGTCCTGACTTGCACCGGCCCCAATCGATACCTCTAGAGGTTCAATGGCAAAGGCGGTGAACTTCGGTGCCAGGGTACCCAGCAACGACAGGTCGCCGGGGGCATGCACGGAAACGGGTTGAACCGCTTGTTCACTGCGGAACAGCAACCCGTTCAGACGCAGTACATCAATCGAGGCCCCGACTTCTTCGATGGCGGAAGTAAACTTCTCAAATGCTTTTTCCATCGGTGGTTTGACGTGAGGGGCACAACGATCGGTAGTGAACCCCCAAAACATCCCTCTCACATCAGTATCGTCGTCAAGCTCAATATCCGTACGAAGACTTTTCTCTCCGGGTACAATGGTCACCCTACCTTTATTCGGACCTTCGCTTTCGATGCTGAGCAAATATTCCTTCTCAAAGGTGAAGATGAAAACTGGTTCTCGCTCCCCACACGTATGCACCGAACTCCAAGTAAAACAACACCTGACTTCAACCGGCGCATGACACTGCCACCTGAATTTTATTTTGCCCTCTTCAAAACTAAACGAGCCCTCATTACCCTCACTCGCTAGACTAAAGGGGGAAAGCCGCCCATAGTCGAGCGTCGCACCCGGGTCATTAAACACGAACTCAGGAATATTGGCCTTCAACTCACCATAATTCGCCCGCACAATAAAACCATTTGCAGATTCCTCATACGTCGGCTCAATTCCACTGAATTCGGGTATTTTTTTTATCATCTTGGCCACGAGGTCTTTTGCCCACGCCGCATTGTGCAAAATGATATTTGCCGTATACGCCTCGCCAGTTGGGGGTTGCGGCAGTAAATACGGAAAACCTTTATCGTTCGCTGGCCAATCACCGACCGCCCCACCATTGAAGGCCACGCCAACCAGTACCGCCCCCTCTTCAAGTTCGTCCGGGTCAGTACTCGCGACCGTCTGGCCGGCCTTGGCCAGCGAGTGCGTTCGTACCGAGAAGAAAGTCGGCTTCAATTCACCTTCCACTGGCGCGAGCGTGTTCAGTTCCCATACCTGCTCTTCCACATCCCTGCTTTCAAACTCTCTCCGAATAGCTCTACCCACGTCGTCGTTCAAGTCCTTCCACGCAAACACTTCGAACGTATAGGCCGTACCCTCGGCCAAGTTCAGTGTCACCCGCCCCTTGTCATTAATGTTGCCCCCGTTGCTCTCTTTGAGAGAGATGTTCATATGCACGTACGGGGCGGTCAGTGGATCGACCCGAGAGATGCTCAACACTTCCAAGGTATCACCGGTTGACTTTTCCCGCAGATGCTTGATGGTGCCGCCAATCATACGCAGGCTCAACCGCGCATCAGAGCTACCAATGCTCGAGTTAACGAAGGTCAAGCTGGGTTTGCTGAAGGTAAGCTCCGACAGATCAATATAACTACCCGTCTCGCTTAGATGACGCAGGTTGATAGGTCTTAGCCAATGGCTACCGTCGAAACGCTCGATGTGTTCCTGGGTCAACAGCATGTTGGTTTTAAAACGATCATAAACCAGTATAGCCCCCCAATTTTTCGTCTGGGGCTTTTCTCCAAGGTATTGCAAATATTGAGCAAGTGTAGGCCTAGGCATTTATTTAACCCTCTGAACTCTAGAAACAAGAAAGGTGCATCACAGACTGCACAGCAGTGTGCCCGCACAGCATTACAACAAAACAACCTGTTGACAGCGCTTTACTTAAAATCACTCAGCGCCTGTCATCGCTGGAAACAAAACACCAGCGCTTGATGCGCGACAATTTGAGACTAGTCGACTAACGTCAAGTTATTAACACGGAAGGGCGTATAGTAAATTCCACCGTCATAGCTGAGCCGTGGATACAACGTGAAGCCATCACCCACGATGAGCCGCTTCAATATGTCCTTGGGTAACTTCGCCTTCACCCCGGTCTCGACTTCCCCCGGGGAGACTTCGACAGCATCGTGAAACACGTATTCCTGCTCGCCCTCTGCCGTCACGCCGACGATCGACAAGGTCAGTAGTTGCTTTTCAGCAATGAAGTACCAAGTTCCCAGCTCCAGGTCGGCACCGTCTTCAGGCACTTCCGAGAGCGGCAGCTCTTTACCAACGACACCCTTGCAGATAATCTGCGGCAACTGTTCATGTGGCAGTGGCGCTACTCGCAGGTGGTAGGCCACCGAGTCGAAATAATCAGCTTCATCCGCTTCGTTGATCACCCGGTAAAACACCTTGAAACGCCTGGATTCATCCTTGTCACCCCGCGCCATATTCGCCACGACATACTGCGCCGGGATGAAAAAACGCAACGGGTCATCTGTGCTCGCCGGCTCCTTGGCCACGTATTGGCCCCATTCGGAATGCCCCATCCAATGCACCTGCACGCGTTCTCCAGGCGCGACAACGCCGGTGGGCACTACAACATATACGCCGTCAACACCAGACAGCGCCTCCATCGTTCCCCAATCTGGCGTTGCATCCGGGTTGGCACCCCTGATATCAGGCGCCACCAGCGCCTCTCGCATTGGCAGTATCTCTACCTGCAACTCGCTCGAACTCAGGCTTTCGCCCGGTCGGCCGTATTGGTAGCTCAACCACACCGTCGTGCCCCCATTGGCCGCCAAGGTTTCGCCAGAAACCTGAAAAGGGATCGAGGCCGCCTCCATGGTGCTGGGATCGACACGCACCGACTGGATCAGGTCCCCCACCGGGCTGCGCCAATGCATGACAACGCGGTCAGACGACGCCATCGAAGGGTACACCGGAACCCGGATCGTCACGCCCGAGCGGAGCTTCGCCGGCTCCAGCGGTTCGCCCTCCGCATACCCATCGATGGCAGGCTTTTCAAGGGGCTGGGGCAAAGTCGCGCCCGAGTCGATTTCCCAGCGTTGGACAGGCGAATCGAGCTTGCTGCCGTTCTTCAATTCAATGCTGTAAGACCCCTCTGCATGGCCCTTTTCCAGTAAGCTGAAAAAATTTTTTGGAACGGTGGCCGATAGGGCTTCCTTATCGAAATGGTCTTCATCGACTAACAGCGTCCTGGACCAATCATCATCTTTAACCCCATCTTCGTCATAGCCGACCACCTTGAGATGGACTTTGTCTCCCGGCTGCATGGCCTGGTAGGGAGCGACAAGCACTGTCATCACACCACCGACGGGGAGCTTGCGGGGCTGAATGACCAAGCCGTGCGAGGGCAGCGCCTGTAGCACCGCTAGCGTCTCGCCTCCCTCTTGCGGGCGCACCCCCACATAGCAAAACTGCCGAAGTGACTCCAGCGGGTTGCCACCGGATGGGAATACGGTGTAGGACAGAAATGCCCATCCGCCAGCGGCGCCTCGGATAGTTGCGTTATCGATCTTTACCTCGACCCCATCTATCGGGTCGACCGGGTACCCCGCGCCTGTATCATCGAAAGCATCACCGCCCGGGTTAGCCCCTATCCAGCGTGGACTTACAGTATCTGCGCCATCCATACCCGTGTACTTAATACGCACAACCAATGCATCGGCACCCAATTTATCCAGATCTATCTCATCACGTTCATTCAAATCAGGGATATGCGGCTTCTCGGGTGCAGCTTTCAGCCCACTCATGTCAAGCGACCTCAGGTTAATTACCCTTTACGCTGAAACGTCGCAATCGCTGATCAACCTGCCAATTTGAACAGGACGAATACGTCGACGCCATCGCATGGGCGACTGTAGGAGTGCCAGCTGAACGCTACGCCCTGGAACCCTTGGGCCTCGTCTGCCAGCAACATATTTCAGCAAAGTTATAGCCCTGCTCGGATCGGTCGAACAACTGGTAAAACTGCTAGGTGCGCGCCAGAGAAAGCCCCCCTAGCCTGTATGCGAATACGTGAGGCCTATGCGCATCACTTTCGCTCATGGATGTCGCGGGCACTCCAGCTGCGGCACACCCGATCCACACGCTGACATGAGACGACCAGTATGAACACTGAAAGTGCCCCCCTCCAGTCGGGCATTATAATGGTTACCGACCCGGACCAAGACTTTAACGAATTAATCGTCCCGGAAAAATATGGCGAAACATTCACACTCAACGTGACGCTTTCTAAGCCACGTAAAATCCAATTCTCCGACATACCTTCCGCCTCAATCATTACATTGAGTGGCTATAACTGGTCAGTAAAACTCAAGACCACTCACCACCCGGCCGGCCTGGAGCCGAACGATATTGACTACTACGCGAGAACTTACGATAACAACGCCTTCATCAAGGAAGGGCTGGGCGTGGAGGTCATGGAAAAAACCGGTACAGCGAGCCGCGATTCACTAAAAAAAATTGAGGTCACCCTTTCGAAACAACCTGGCCTCCCATCCACTTCGCGAGAATAATGTCATGTCCGTGCATTCCAACGCCTTCAACTTTTCAAGTTTCGTTCAAGGCAGTGTCGACCCGCGCACCGGCCAATATGCGTTAAGCATCGACCTGCCAACACTTAACGCCAATAACCTGTGCGGTCCCGACCTGCCGTTGCAGCTTAATTTCAACCCGATGAACAACGAGAAGACGGGGTTCGGTACTGGCTGGAGCCTGAAACTGACGCGCTTTACCGTCTCCAGCGGCATGCTCAACCTGCACAGCGGTGAAAGATTCAAGGTCGACAACAATGGTCCTGGGGAGGCTGCCGTCATCGCGGAGCGTAAGCTGGAAAGTTTTCACTTCAGCGATATCAGCGAGGGCGAACAGAAACGCTTTCGCATTGCGCACAAGTCGGGCCTGACCGAAATCCTCGAACCACGCGACGCCAACTATGATTGGGCAGTGCCGGTACGGGTACTGGCGCCGTCAGGGCATGGCATCAACCTGCACTACGCACCAGACAAGACCACGCCGCACCTGACATCGATCAGCGATGACAGCAAGCGCGTGTTACTGCGCATTGATTACACCGGCAACGCCGAGGTACTTGTAGATATAAACCCGGGCACCGAGGCTCATGCCCGGTTTACCTTGGGACTGCAAGGTGGTCACCTGACAAGTGTGAACCTGCCGGGCCCCGACAAAGCAGCCTGGCAGTTTGACTACGTCGCCTATGATAACGATACCCTGTACTACCTGACCCGCCTGGAAAACCCCGTCGGTGGCATCGAAACGATTAGGTACAAGGTGGACGGCCATGCGTTTCCAGGGGTGGAAGGCAAATACCTGCCCTACGCCACCGAACACATCCTTCAGCCCGACCCGCTGGACGATACCACCTACCTGAAAAACACCTACGCGTTCAGCAACAACAACTTCCTGGGCAATGGTGCCGGCGTCAGTTGGTCCGACACGGGTCTAGACATTCTCTACGACTCCCCTGATCCCACCTTCCGTTATCAGTCCACAGCACACCACCACCTGGGCGACCAAGTGCTGCGAACGGTCACACGCACCTTCAACCGCTTTCATCTCCTGACCGAACAGGTCACCCAACAACAGGGTTGCATCGAAACCGTCACGACCAAGTACCACGAAGTAGACAATCTGAACTTCAAGGCTCAGCCCAACCATTTCCAGTTGCCCCACCAAGTGACCAAGTCCTGGACGCTGGACGGCAACTCCAACAAGCGCCGCGATGAAACCCTGGTGACCCTGTACGACACCTTTGGCAACCTGACCGAGGAGATTCAGGCCAACGGCATACGCACGGTACGCGAGTACTACTCCAATGGATGCGAAGGCTGCCCGGAAGACCCAGAAGGCTTTGTGCGCAACCTGAAATGTGAAACGGTCTACCCGGCGCCCGTGGCCGACAGCTCACTGGATGCTGCTCCGATCAAGCGCAACCGCTATCGGTACGTCAAACTACCCGCTCTGGCCCAGGCCACATCCCAGCAACTGCCCAACCACTGGCTGGCACTGGAGAACGAGGACACCTTCGAGGTCAAGATCGAGGCACGCGCTGGCGGGCAGAAAGCAGAAACAGAACACCTGCTGCACAGTAATCACCGCTACTACCTGAACATGCCTGAAAATCCACTCTTGCATGGCCGCACCGACAAGCATGAGTTCAGCATGAACGGTTTCTCGGCCAGTACCGCCTGGCGCTATGAGATCACCAATGATCTCGACGGTAATCCTACCTGGCTGCAGACCAAAGAAACCTACAAAGCACCCGGCGGCACGCTCGAAACGACGACCCGCGCCGCGCAGTCGATCCTTAGTGGCCAGTTGGTCGAAGATGAAGATCTCAATGGCGTGGTGAGCCGCTTCCGCTACGACATGCTGAACCGCCTGATAGAGCACACTACGGCGCCCGACAGCGTTTACCAGGCCACCCGTAGCTACGCCTACCGATTCTTCATCGATGAGGGACGAAAACGCTCCTATGACCAAGTCACTGACGCCAAAGGGGTGATCACACGGGTGGTTTACGACGGCCTGAACCGGCCGATCAGGGAAGAGCGCGAGGTCATCGTTGCTGGCGACCCAGCAACGCGCCTGACGCGCACGCTATCGACGTCACGCTATGACTCGGCAGGCCGCCTCACCCGCGAGACGCTCTACGACTACCCACCTGTCGATGCCGGCGCACAGGCCCCGCAACAGCCCGACGTCACCACGACCTATGACTATGGCTACGACGGCTGGGGTGCACGCAGCCAGGTATTCCGCTCGGATGGCGTCACGGAGTTCACGGACTCCACACCGTTCGGCGTAGGCGGCGATCTGGTCACCGAGTGGATTGAAACCCGGGACCAACCGGGCGTCAGGCAGAATGTGCGGGTCAGCCAGCTGAATGCCTTCAACAAACCATCCTACGAGTACCGCCAGATCGAAGAGCCAGGTCAACCACCGGTGCAAGTCGGCCGCACGGACTACGTCTACGATGGGTTTGGCCGCTGCACCCAGGACACTTTCAGCTCCACCACACCGGGCAGCAAGGCAGTACCCCGCATCCGCAAATTCAGCTATGACGTCTGGGGACGCATGTACAAAACCGTGCGCCCGAACGGTAGCGCGCTGCTGCGTAGCTTCGTCGGGTACAGCGTGGAGGAACTCACCACCAGGCTGGAAGTGCAAGAAGCGGGCAGCGACACCGCCGAAACGGTATTCAGCCGCAGCTACGATGGCCTGGGCAGGCTGAAACAGGTGAAGATCGGCCCACGGATCGAGGACTACGACTACGTGACGCAGACCTTGCTGATCGACAAGCGTACGGCTTACGCACAAGACAAGAACCGCAAGCGCGTCATCCAATACAATTACCTGCCGCAGCTGACTGAACAACCCACCATGCTGGATGCCAGTATCGAAGTGCCAGGGCAACGGCATTCCACTACGCAGGCCATCTTCGGCTACGACAAGACCACCGCGCAGATATCGAGCGCCGACAACGGCAATGGCCGACACGGGTATGAATACACCCAGGAGGGCTACCTGGCTAAAGACACCTGGATGGTCGGTGGCAAAGAGCAACACCACAGTGACTACAAACACTCCCTTCAAGGCAGGATACGCACTCGCAAGCACTCCGATGGCCACGAGTGCGAATACGGTTATGACGCCGAGGGCCGCGTAAACAGCATCAGCCAAGGGGCGCTGCACAGTGTTCTCAAGTACAACAGCCAGGGTTTGCTGTGCAGCACCGAAACCCGTGACGGCGGGAATGCCGATCGCCGCGTGCTGTGCACCCAGACATACGATGCCCTGGGCCGTGAGAAAACACGCACGCTGACCGTAAATGGCGCTGCAGAACAAGTGTTGAGCCTGGAATGGTACGACAATGACTTGCTCTATAGCCGTACGCTGGTTCGGGACGCAAAGGAGGTGCGCAAGGAAACCTTCGAGTACGATGAACTCGATCGCTTGGTCCAGTACACCTGCACTGGCGAGGACCTGCCCAGCGACACCAAAGGGCGCCAGATCAGTGTCCAGCTGTTCCGCCTCGACGATTTGGACCGGCTAACCCGTCGCGCCACCGAGTTTGCCGATGGCAACAGCGAGAGAGCCGACTTTACCTACAAAGAGGATGGCAGTTTCCAATTGGAAAAGGTTGGCTATCGCCTGTTCGAGGGCTACACCGCCCAACAGGCCTTCGACTATGAATGGCAGGCATTCGAAGAGGAGCAGACATTCGACGAAGAGCAGACGTTCACCTATGACGAGCAAGGCAACATGCTCAATGACGAACTTGGCCGCAAGCTTGAGTACGACACCCTTGGCCGTTTGCAACGGGTTATCGATGTCGACGGCAAAACCACGCTGGTGGAGTACCAGTACGACGGGCATGATCAATTGCTGGCATCGCGGCATGCCGACGGCCGCCAGGTACATCGCCGTTTCCTCGGCCATCAGCTGGACAGCACGCTGGAAAACGATGTCCTGACCCAATACCTGTACAGCGGCATCCAGCCCCTGGGCGTTCAGCAATACCCGGCTGCCCCCGAGGCCACACGGCTGCTGCACAGCGATATCGCCGGTAGCGTGGTCAGCGAAACCGATGCCCAGGGTACCCGCCACGCCAACTACAGCGTCTATGGCGAGCGCCCTGCCGACAACGGCATGCGCACCCTGCTGGCGTTCAACGGCGAAGCCCGCGAGGAAGCGCTTGGCTGGTATCTGCTCGGCAGCGGCTATCGTGCGTACAACCCAGGACTGATGCGCTTCCACAGCCCAGACTCGCTAAGCCAGGAGGAAGCAGGCATCAACCCCTACCTGTACGCCCTAGGCAACCCGGTGAACTGGCGCGACCCTACCGGGCACCGTGTCCAAGGCATCCCTCCTGACCGTGTACCACCATCGTATATCGACCCGCCCGAGAAGCCCAAAGCGCCTTGGGGTGCGTGGATAGGCGTGGCCGTAGCCGGGGCGATATTTCTCGCTTCGGTATACTTCATGCCGTGGTCGGCGCCATTGAGTCTTAGTTTACTCCCTAAGTTCACCTTGGGGGTCGCGGGTGTCACCGCCAACGGCCTCGCGTTCGCTGGACAGATCTATATCGCCGTCAACAATGATGAGGACCAGAACCTGCAATACATACTCTTTGGACTCTCCTTTGCGGGCGGTTTCGCTTCGGGGGTCGGGATCAAGGCTACCAGAGCGGCGCTCCACGCGGCCAAAGCGGCTGCCGCCAGAACGAGTGGAATAAGCGCAGCGCTCAAAAACATGGGCGAGATGAACGCAGGTATCATCAAACAGGGGGGCAATCTCGCACCAGTGGCAAACGCATCTCCTGCCGGTGGGGGTATGCTCTCCCGAGCCTCGATATCGGCTACCAGGGGAAGTAACAGCCCAAGGATCTTGACCAGAACAAATTCTAACAGGTCGGTGGTTAACTCTTCGAATACTTCTCGGAATTCACCTAACCCCACCCGTTCCAACTCCGTCACGAGCCGTACCTCGAACAACAATTCCCGCGGGGAAAACTTCGCTGAGATAACCCAAAATTCTGGTCAATCGTCTGGCACTTCAACGCCGTCCTCACCTGTCTGGCTGAAGGGTCCACCGGATTTTACGAGAGCATTCGAGTGGGCAGAACCAGGAAAAGGTATACGTTCCGGATACTTTAGATATTTAGATTAATGACCTGCGGACTGACCCCAACCAAGTTCCCGCTGCGCAACGCAGCGGGAACCTTCCCACAATGCATTACCCCTCGCTCACGCTGATTACTCCGCCAGACACTGAAGACTCTTCCTACATTACCTCACCCCCGCCCCGCCTAACCTAGCGCCCTCGAACTCGGCGTACACCGTCTTTTGAAGCACCCCTGCGCCGCTGCTCGCTACACAACACAGCCACCCCACCGGTACTGCCTTGGCACTGACCGGTAGCGCAGCTCAGGACCCCCCAATGCCTCGACTCGATCGGCGCAGGCACCTGCCATCACGCCTACGCCTTGCCCCGCTTTCGCCACTGCTGGGTGCCTTTGTGACCTTGGCACCCGCCACCTCCACGCTTGCCGAAACCTCACCTGTCACGTTCCAGGCAGGCTTCATGCGCCAACCCCCTGGCCAGGCGACGGATGCCGGGGCGGTGGCGCTGCAGAGCCTGGCTGCACATACGCCGCTACCAGCAGGGCGCTATCGCGTTGCCCTGCTGGTAAACCTTGCCCCCATCGAAGAGCGGGAGCTGGAGTTCCATGCCGCAGCCAATGGTAGTGGCCTGCAACCCTGCCTGACCGGCGACGTGTTGCGTGCCCTGGACCTGCGCGAGCAAGCGCTTGAGACAGCCCTGCCCGAGGATGATAGCTGTGTCGACCTGGCAACCCTGATCCCGCAGGCCAGTGTCGACTTCGACCCGGCGCAGCTGCGCCTGTCGTTGTCGATCCCACAGGTTGCCCTGCGCCAGGACCGCTCGGGCAACGTGCCGCAAGAGCGCTGGGACGCGGGCATCAATGCAGCGTTCGTCAACTATCAGGTATCGGCCCAGCACAGCAGCCTGCGCGAAGGGCGCAACACCAGCAGCCAAGACCTCTACCTGAACAGTGGGATCAACCTGGGTGCCTGGCGCCTGCGCAGCCAACAGGCACTGCGCCAGGGCGATGACGGTACACGGCAATGGAGCCGCAGCGACACCTACGCCCAGCGTGACCTGCCCGGCCTGCGCGCGAACCTCACCCTGGGCGAAACCTTTACCGGCAGCGATGTATTTCGCAGCTTTGCTTTTTCTGGCGTGCGCCTGGCCTCCGACCAGGAGATGCTCTCCGATACCCTGCAGCAATATGCTCCGGTCATCCGCGGTGTTGCACAAACTCGGGCGAAGATCGAAGTGCTGCGCAACGGCTTCCCGATCTATTCCAGCTATGTAGCCCCGGGACCGTATGCCATCGACGACCTCAGCGTCGGTGCCGGTCACGGTGAGCTGGAGGTGGTGGTGACCGAAAGCGATGGGCAGGTCAGCCGCTTCATCCAGCCCTATTCATCGCTGGGGAGCCTGCTACGCGAAGGGGTGTGGCGCTATACGGGCACCGCTGGCCGCTACAACGGTGCCGAACACCTCGACAAGCCAGGGTTCTGGCAAACCACCCTGGCCCGCGGCGGCACCTGGAACAGCACGCTTTATGGCGGCCTGCTGGCCAGTGACTACTATCGCGCCTACGCACTGGGGGCGGCCCGCGACTTCGCTGACCTGGGTGCGTTATCGCTGGACGTCACCCAGGCGAGCACCGACCTGGGTGGTTCGCTGGGGCAAGTGCAGGGGCAAAGCGTTGCCCTGCGCTATGGTAAAAGTTTCCAGACCCGCACCAGCCTGCGCTTTGCCGGCTACCGCTACTCCACCGAAGGCTACCGCGACTTTGACGAAGCCGTTCTGCAACGCAATGGCGCTTCGCGGTTTGCCGGTAGCCGGCGCAGCCGCCTGGAAGCCTCGGCATACCAGACCATGGGCCAAAGCAGCTCGCTGAGCCTGACCCTGTCGCAAGAGGACTACTGGCGCAGCGACTACCAGCGTCGTCAGTTCCAGTTGCAGTACAACACACGCCTGGGTGACCTCGGGGTCAATCTCTTCGCTTCGCAATCACTGAGCGAACGCAATACCGACAGCAGGATGTTCGGGCTGAGCCTGAGCCTGCCACTGGACTTCGGCCGCCGGCAGACCACCCGTTTCGACCTGCAACGCGTCAACGGCCAGTATAGCGAGCGCGCCAGCCTGCAAGGCGGTTTGCTGGATGACCGCCTCAGTTACTATGCGGCACTGGCCAACGACCAGAACAACCGCAAGAGCGGCAACCTATCGCTTGCCTACCAGGGCAGCCAGGCCAGTTATGGCGTAGGTTACAGCGAGGGCAGCAACTATCGCACCCTGTCGCTGAACGCCAGTGGCTCGATGCTGGCCCATGCCGACGGCATCACCTTCGGCAGCTACATGGGGGAGACCACGGCGCTTGTACACGTACCCGACGTCGCCGATCTCGGCATGCAGAATGCCACTTCGACACGGACAGATGCCGATGGATACCTGCTGGTCCCATACCTGCGCCCCTATCGGGTCAATTCACTGGTACTCGACACCGACCAACTGCCCCCCGAAGTGGTCATCGACAATGGCAGCCAGCAAGTGGTTCCACGCCGAGGTGCAGTGGTCAAGGCCCGCTTCGACGCACGCCGGGTGGTGCGCATGGTGCTCACGCTGCAACACCCCGACGGCCGCCCACTGCCGTTCGGCGCCGACGTCAGCGATGCGCAAGGCAAGTCACTGGCCGTGGTCGGCCAGGCTGGGCAAACCCTGCTGGCAAGCACCCAGCAAGGTCCGCAACACCTGACGGTACGCTGGCAGGACGACGGCAATCAGCACTGCCAGGTGGCAGTGAACCCGCAAAACCTGCCACTGCTCGATGGCTTCCGCATGCAAACGCTGCAATGCCTGCCCGTATCGGTTGACGACACCAAACCGGCATCTGCCGACGACTCACAGGAACACGCCTAATGACCCCGCCCCACACCCGCCGCCTGCGCCTGCTTGCCTTGACCCTCTGCAACCTCATGCCCTGGCTGGTGGCGACCAGCGCGCAGGCCAACTGCAGCTGGGGCGCTGGCAGCGCAACCTACATGACCTTCAAAAACCAGAAGGTCAGTTTTTCGATCCCGCGCGATGCACCCGTCGGGACGCTCATCGGCGAGGCCAGTCTATACGCAAAAAATGACCAAGGGGCGACCTTGACCTGCTTCTATAACGCAGCCAACCCAGTCACTGCCAAGCTGCCCAACAGCGCACCACCGTTCGTCGGCAGCCTGCCCCTCATGGGCAACAAGAACGTGGATGGCATGGTGATGCAGACCAACATCCAGGGCGTGGGCGTTGCCATCGATCTTGGCTACCCCTTCAATGGCAGTGCCGACAATACCTTCACGCCCGACGCAGGCACTGGCATCCCCTACACCGGGACCATGACCAGGCCGACCTCGTTTGGCCTGCCACTGGACGCAATCCGCGGCAAGGCCAGCTTCATCAAGATTGGCGATATCGACCCAGGGCCGCAAGAAGTCGACGTGGAGGTGTTCCATGGTTTCATCCATGACTTAGGCAAAGTCATGGATTACAAGGTCCAGGCCACCATCACCCGCGCACAGTGCTCCCTGGCAGGAAACCAAGTGAATCCCGGCCTTGTGAACATGGGGGAATACAGCATCGATGACTTCAAGGGCGTCGGCACGCCCCTAAGTTCCGTTCCATTCCAGATCACCCTCAACAACTGCGTGGACAGCAGTGCCCCAGGTGCCAAGCGTGCGGATATCCATCTGATGCTGGATACCAGCCAAGGCTCAGTCCCCATCGACCCCACCGAAGGCGTGTTCAGCATACTCCCGGGATCAGGCAGCGCCGACGGCGTCGGCATCCAGATACTGCGCAGCGACAACACCACAGCGATGCCCCTGCAGTCCGAGCAGTTGATCAAGGAACTGGATATTGGCCAAACCGTGCTGCATTTCAATGCCCGCTACGTGCAGACCGAGGCCCGGGTGACACCTGGCGTGGCCGCTGGCGCGCTGAACTTCACCGTTCACTACCGTTGAACCGTGCAAGCCCCTGAACAAGGGGCTTTAGCACAGGGTTGTATCGGGGTGAAATCGAGACGAAAAAAAAGGGACCTGAGGTCCCTTTTTTATCTTACGTTTGGAGCGGGAAACGAGACTCGAACTCGCGACCCCGACCTTGGCAAGGTCGTGCTCTACCAACTGAGCTATTCCCGCATTTGGCGTCCCCTAGGGGACTCGAACCCCTGTTACCGCCGTGAAAGGGCGGTGTCCTAGGCCACTAGACGAAGGGGACACACAACACTTTTCAGTGCACCAGAACATGAACCTCACGATTCAGCCTGGATTTTCTTTTCCTGCCCCGCCGCTAAGCAGTGCCGGAGAAACTGGAGCGGGAAACGAGACTCGAACTCGCGACCCCGACCTTGGCAAGGTCGTGCTCTACCAACTGAGCTATTCCCGCAT
>NZ_JBYSYE010000042.1:37845-52831 GCF_058782925.1 Pseudomonas sp. FW305-E2
GGCGTCCCCTAGGGGACTCGAACCCCTGTTACCGCCGTGAAAGGGCGGTGTCCTAGGCCACTAGACGAAGGGGACACGCTGCTGGCATTACTGCCTGCTTTCACTCCCTGCTGCGTTTCGCTGTGTGCTTTACGCTGCAAGTGGCGCGCATTCTATGGATGGTTCGGGAAGGCGTCAACCCCTTTGTAGAAATTTATTTAAATCAATGACTTCCGGGTACACCAAGCGCTGTTTTGGCAAGCCTGCCGGGGTTTGGCGTTGATTTTCTGGCGTCAAGTCAGCATTAATGTGCCAGCATCCAGTCATGGCACAGTTTGCCGATAGAAAAAGAGAATGGCTGTCAGGGCCTCTCGCGAGCAAGCTCGCTCCTACACTCAATCATGCAAACCTATTCATGAGGCTTTAACGGTGACACCACTTCTGATCACCCTGCTCATCGTGGCGGGCATCGCGTTGCTGATCGTGATCGGCTACCTCAACAACGTGGTCGAGAATGGCAAGCTAGAACGCGCCCGGACGAAGATCGAGCTGGCCGACCGCCTGCGCCGTTGTGGCGAAATCACCGAGACATTCCCCGGCCAGTTCATGACCCCGGCCCTCAAGTTGCTGCTGACCCGCCTGGAGCTGAACCTCAACCAGCGCCTGCTGGCGGTGGACAAGCACAATGCCGAATTCAAGGCGCGCATCGCCGAACTGGAAGGGCTGATTGCCCTGGGCGACAAGATCCCGGTCAACAACCCACCCAACCCGATCCACACCGAGATCAAGGCCAAGGACGTACGCTTCTTGCTGGAGGCGCTGCACAATCAGGTGACCCGCGCTGCCCATGAAGGCTTTTTGCCCGCTGTCGAGGCCAAGCATTGGGTCAAGGAAATCCGCCATGTCCTGGTGCTGCTGCACATCGAGTTTTTCAACAACCTTGGTCAACAGGCCCTACAAAAAGGCCAGCCCGGCCAGGCGCGCCTGGCCTTCGAGCGCGGCGTGCAGTATTTGCGCAAGCAGCCCGAGCCTAAGGTGTATGAAGAGCAGCTGACGTATCTTGAGAAACTGTTGGCCCGGGCCAATGCCCAGGTGCTGGACCGCATGGCACCGGCGGAGGACGAGCACAACGAATTGACCGATGGGCTCAAGACCGATGAGGAAGAAACCTGGAAGAAGAAGGTGATCTACGACTGATTGGTTAACCTGTACCGGCCTCTTCGCGGGTAAACCCGCTCCTACAAGCGAAGAGGCCGGCTCAGGCAACATCGATCAGCAGTCAGTCAACGCCAGAAAGATCGCCGCCAACCGCTCCAGCCCCACCTGATCCGCCTCGCTGAACCGCCCGACCGTCGGGCTGTCCAGGTCCAGCACGCCAATCAACCTGCCGTCCTTCACCAACGGGATCACCAGCTCGCTGTTGGAGGCACTGTCACAGGCAATGTGGCCAGGGAATGCATGTACATCCTCGACCCGCTGGGTCTGCCGCGTTGCCGCCGCAGCCCCGCACACACCTTTACTGAACGGAATGCGCACGCACGCCACCTGGCCCTGGAACGGGCCCAGCACCAGCTCTTCGTTGCGGTTTAGGTAGAACCCCGCCCAGTTCAGGTCGTCCACCTGGTTATACAGAAACGCGGAAAACTGCGCGGCGTTGGCGATGAAGTCACGCTCGTCGGCGAACAGTGCCTGCACTTGCGCCGCCAGCAGGTTATAGCCGTCGAGGCCGGCGCCACTGGCATTGAGGTCGATCATTTACTTTTGCTCCAGCAATTGCAGCCCGACCCAGTAGCGGGCGAACTGATAGGCACAACGGCCATTACGGTTGCCGCGGCCGGTGGCCCAGCGCACGGCGAGGATGTCGAGTGCTTCGGTGCGCTGCCACACAAGGCCCGCAGGTTGTGCCAACTGGCCAATCCAGTGCTCGACAACGTTCAGGAAGTGGTCCTGGGTAAACGGGTAGAACGACAGCCACAGGCCAAAACGGTCAGACAGGGCAATCTTGTCCTCCACCGCTTCGCTGGGGTGCAGTTCGCCGTCCACACGCTTCCAGTTCTCGTTGTCGCTCTCCTTCTCGGGCACCAGGTGGCGGCGGTTGGAGGTGGCGTACAGCAGCACGTTGTCCGGGGCCTGCTCCAGCGAGCCGTCGAGCACACTCTTGAGCACCCGGTAGTCGCCCTCCCCGGCTTCGAACGACAGGTCGTCGCAGAATAGGATGAAGCGTTGCGGCAACTTCTGCAGTTGCTCGACCACCCGCGGCAGGTCGGCCAGGTGGTCACGTTCGATTTCGATCAGGCGCAGGCCGGCGCTGGCGTGCTCAGCCAGCAAGGCACGTACCAGCGACGACTTGCCAGTACCGCGCGAGCCCCACAGCAGCGCGTGGTTGGCTGGCAGGCCGTTGATGAACTGGTGGGTGTTGCGGCCCAGCTGGTCGCGCTGTTTGTCGACGCCGATCAGGTCGGTCAGGCGGATGTCCAGGCTGACGTCCAGCGGCAGCAGGTAGCCGCTGCGGCCATCACGCTGCCAGCGCGCGGCCAGTGTGGTGCCCCAGTCGATGTGCGGGCGTTGTGCCGGCAACAGGGGTTCAAGGCGCGCCAGTACCGATTCGGCGCGGTCCAGAAAAGCGATCAAGCGAGCGTCCATGACGACTCCTAACAATCTCAGTTTTTTGGGGGCCGCTGCGCGCCCCTTCGCGGGCTTGCCCGCTCCCTCAGGGCTTGCCTTCAGCCTGGGGCTAAGCTGTACCTGTGGGAGCGGACAAGCCCGCGAAGCGGCGCCAAGCGGCCCCCGCTTGGCGATCAACTGAAATGAACAGACAGACCCACCAGCAGCCGGGGCTATTCGGCTATGCTTGCGCAGCGCAAGGAACGGGAAACCGGCTCGGGACTCATGGATATCAAGTTCACCAATCGCCTGTCATACAAGCAAGCCCGGTTGACAGTCCTGGTCGGCTTCATCCTGGGAACATTGCTCAGTCTCATCCAGATCGGCATCGATTATGCCAGCGAAGACGCGTCCATCAACCGTGAAGTGAACGCGTTGCTGCAAATCAGCCACAACCCGGCCTCGCGCATCGCCTACAACATCGACTCGGAACTGGCGCTGGAGCTGACCCGCGGCCTGCTGCAGTCGCCGGCCGTCATCCGCGCACGGCTGATCGACAACAACGAAACGGTACTGGCCGATGTCGAGCGGCCAAAACTGCAGGACCGCTCCCGGCCACTCAGCGACTTCCTGTTCGGCGAGCAACGCCAGTTCAAGGAGCGCCTGTACCTGACCCACATGCCAGAGCAATACCTGGGCACCCTGTACCTGGACATCGACACCTTCGCCTTCGGCAGCCGTTTTCTCGACCGTGCCGGCATCACCCTGCTCAATGGCTTTGCCCGCAGCCTGGTGCTCACCGGCCTCCTGCTGGCGCTGTTCTACATGATGCTGACCAAGCCGCTGGTGACGGTGATTGGCGCACTCAGCGGCAGCGACCCGCGCAAACCCCGGCAAACGCGCCTGGAATGCCCACACGGACATGAGCATGACGAAATCGGCGTGCTGGTGAAGGTCGCCAACCAGCAGTTCGTCAGCATGGCCACCGAGATCGAACAGCGGCGCACTGCGGAAAACCGTCTGACCCAGTACCTGAACGAGCTGGAAGACATCGTGTCGGCGCGCACCAACGAGCTCAAGGCCAGCAACAGCAGCCTGAGCCTGTCCAACCAGGAGCTGGAACAAGCCCGCAGCCGAGCGCTGGACATGGCCCAGGCTCGCGCCGCCTTCCTGGCCAACATGAGCCATGAAATCCGCACCCCGCTCAACGGCATGCTGGGCATGATCGCCCTGGCGCTGGACAACCCGCTGCCCAGCGAGCAACGCCAGCAACTGGCTATCGCCCATGACTCGGGCAAGGTGCTGGTAGAGCTGCTGAACGATATTCTCGACTTGTCCAAGTTCGATGCCGGCCAGCTGGAACTGGAACGCATTGCGTTCGACATGGGCTCGATGGTGGAAGACACCGCCAACCTGCTGTCGCAGAACACCGCGCAAAGCGTGGAGCTGACCTGCCTGATCGCCAGCGACTTCCCCAGCAGCGTGCTCGGCGACCCCACGCGTGTGCGGCAGATCGTCAGCAACCTGCTGTCCAACGCGCTGAAGTTCACCCGCTTCGGCCGTGTCGATGTGCGCTTGATGGCCATTGTCGGTGGTGTACGTCTTGAGGTACGGGATACCGGCATCGGCATCCCTGAAGACGCCCAGGCGCGCATCTTCCAGCCTTTCACCCAGGCCGGTGCCGGCATCACCCGCCAGTACGGTGGCACCGGCCTGGGCCTGGCGTTGACGCGTAACCTGTGCAAGGCCATGCAGGGCCACCTGCACATTCGCTCCGAGCCGGGCTTTGGCAGCTGTTTCACCGCCGAATTGCCGCTGACCGTGCACACCGAAGCCATCCCGCCAGCACCCTTGCATGGCCGCGTGGCCGCACTGAGCGCAGCCGGCAGCGGGCTCAATGAACTGTTGCAGCACTTGCTGCCTGCCTGGGGCCTGACCTACCAGCGCCATGACAGTTGCGCCACGCTGGATGCCGCAGTGATCGACCTGTTGATCACCGACGACGTCGAGCACCTGTTCGAACTGCGCCCGGCATTGAAAACCCCGATTCTGCTGGTGACTGCCTACGGCAACTTCCTGCCCAGCGAGCAGTCCTTGGCTTTGGCCCCGCTGCACCAGCTGGCCCGACCATTGGCACGCAACGCCCTGTACCAGACCCTGCGCCGCACCTTGCAAGGCCATGAGCCCGAACACCCGCTGGCCATCCCGGCCATTACCCAGGAGCAAGGCCGTGCGAGGATCCTGCTGGTAGAGGACAATCCGGTGAACCAGCTGGTGGCCAAGGGCATGCTGGCCAAGCTCGGCTGCCAGGTGCAACTGGCCACCCAGGGCGCGGAGGCCCTTGAGCTGCTGGCGCGTGAGGAATTCGACCTGGTGCTGATGGACTGCAACATGCCGGTGATGGACGGCTACGAGGCCAGCCGGCGTATCCGCCAAAGCGGCCGCTGGCCCGAGTTGCCGATCGTCGCCCTCACCGCCAACGCCATGCCCGAAGAGCGCGAACGCTGCCGGGCGGCGGGCATGAACGACTACCTGGCCAAGCCATTCCGCCGCGAAGAGCTACTGGCCCTGGTTGACCATTGGGTGCCCTTCAGCGGCTGAGCAAACGCTCGATGTCCGCCTGCAGGGCCTGTGGCTTGGTGGAGGGGGCATAGCGCTTGACCTGGCCACTGGCCGGGTCGACCAGAAACTTGGTGAAGTTCCACTTGATCTTCTGGCTACCCAAAATACCCGGGGCGCGTTGCTTGAGTTCGACGAACAGAGGGTGAGCGCCCGGGCCGTTGACCTCGACCTTGCGAAACAGCGGAAAACTCACGCCGAAATTACGCTCGCAGAACTGCGCAATGTCCCGTGCATCGCCAGGTTCCTGCTTGCCGAACTGGTTGCACGGGAAACCCAGTACCACCAGGCCACGGTCGCGGTAGGCCTGCCACAGTTGCTCCAGGCCCTTGTACTGCGGGGTAAAACCGCACTGGCTGGCGGTATTGACCACCAACAGCACCTTGCCCGGGAAGTCGCCCAGCGTCTTGTGCTCGCCACTCAGGGTCACGCAGGGGATGTTCAGCATCGTTGCAGCCATGATCGGGCTCCGGTCAGTCGCGCGGACGAAGGTCGATGCACACCGAGTTGATGCAGTAGCGCAGGCCGGTCGGTGGCGGGCCGTCAGGGAACACATGCCCCAGGTGCGCATCGCAACGGGCGCAGGTGACCTCGGTGCGGATCATGCCATGGGAGGTGTCGCGAATCTCGATCATCGCGCTGTCCTCGATCGGCGCGTAAAAACTTGGCCAACCGCAGCCAGCGTCGAACTTGGTCTGCGCATCGAACAGCGCCAGGCCGCAGCAAATGCAATGGTAGATGCCATCGCGGCGCTCGCTGTTGTACTTGCCGCTGAATGGCCGTTCGGTGCCCTTGAGGCGGCAGACCTGGTACTGCTCGGGGTCGAGCATCGACCGCCATTCGTCCAGGGTTTTTTCGATCTTTTTCATGTAGAAACCTCGGCAGGCTGAATTTCACCCCACACCGTCTTTTCCGGGGCGCGGGTGGCACGTATATTAGTTGGCTTCGTGTGCCAGGCGTTCAGTCTGGCACCCGCTTCCTGCCCTTTCAAACCTTTCGGCGGGGCGTAGCGCGTTTTCTCAATCGGGATCCCATCATGCAGTTCAGCAAATCGAACAAGCTCGCCAATGTCTGCTACGACATTCGCGGCCCAGTGCTCAAGCACGCCAAACGCCTGGAGGAGGAAGGCCACCGCATCCTCAAGCTGAACATCGGCAACCCGGCGCCGTTTGGCTTCGAGGCGCCTGATGAAATCCTTCAGGATGTGATCCGCAACCTGCCCACCGCACAGGGCTACAGCGACTCCAAAGGCCTGTTCAGTGCCCGCAAGGCGGTGATGCAGTACTGCCAGCAGAAAGAAATCGAAGGCGTCACCATCGAGGACATCTACCTGGGTAATGGTGTGTCCGAGCTGATCGTCATGTCGATGCAGGCGCTGCTCAACAACGGCGACGAAGTGCTGATCCCGGCCCCCGACTACCCGCTGTGGACTGCCGCCGTGAGCCTGGCCGGCGGCAAGCCGGTGCACTACCTGTGCGACGAGCAGGCCGACTGGTTCCCTGACCTTGAGGACATCAAGGCCAAGATCACCCCGAACACCAAGGCGCTGGTGATCATCAACCCGAACAACCCGACCGGCGCCGTCTACTCCAAAGAGCTGCTGCTGGGCATGCTGGAGCTGGCGCGCCAGCACAACCTGGTGGTGTTCTCCGACGAGATCTACGACAAGATCCTGTACGACGAAGCTGTGCACATCAGTACCGCCTCGCTGGCCCCGGACCTGCTGTGCCTGACCTTCAACGGCTTGTCCAAGTCATACCGGGTGGCGGGCTTCCGCTCTGGCTGGCTGATCATTTCCGGGCCCAAGCACCACGCGCACAGCTACATCGAAGGCATCGACATGCTGGCCAACATGCGCCTGTGCGCCAACGTGCCGGCCCAGCATGCCATCCAGACCGCGCTGGGCGGCTACCAGAGCATCAACGACCTGGTGCTGCCACCGGGGCGCCTGCTGGAGCAGCGCAACCGCACCTACGAACTGCTCAACGACATCCCCGGCGTCAGCTGCGTGAAGCCGATGGGCGCGCTGTATGCGTTCCCGCGGATCGACCCGAAGGTTTGCCCGATCCTCAACGACGAGAAGTTCGCCCTTGACCTGCTGCTGTCGGAGAAGCTGCTGATCGTACAAGGAACGGCGTTCAACTGGCCGTGGCCGGACCACTTCCGCGTGGTGACCTTGCCGCGGGTGGACGACCTGGAAGCAGCCATTGGCCGGATCGGCAATTTCCTGAAGGGTTATTCGCAGTAGGGTTCGACGGGGGCCACGAGAGGTTCGACGCGGGGTGGTGGTGGGGCGCAGATCGAGCGCCGCCCGCGCGGCGCTCGATCTCACAGGCGCCACACCCCTTGCGGCAAACACCCAGCGGCCTTGACGCAACCCCCAAGCCGAATGTTTCTTACATCCTGCAACGCTCTATCCCACAGCCCCCACGCCATCCTCTGCCATACTCCGCCGTACACAGTTTGAAATAGTCCCCCGATTGAATCGGCGCGGCAGGCCCCTTATATACCCCGCAGTAAGCGACAACTCATCCGTCAGGAGAACGTAACAACCATGATGCGCATTCTGTTGTTTGTAGCCACCAACCTCGCGGTGGTGCTGGTTGCAAGCATTACCCTGAGCCTGTTCGGTTTCAACGGGTTCATGGCCGCCAACGGGGTCGACCTGAACCTCAGCAGCCTGCTGGTGTTCTGCGCCGTGTTCGGCTTTGCCGGCTCCCTCGTCTCGCTGTTCATCTCCAAGTGGATGGCGAAGATGACCACCGGCACCCAGATCATCAGCCAGCCGCGCACCCGCCATGAGCAGTGGCTGCTGCAAACGGTCGAAGAGCTGTCTCGCGAAGCGGGCATCAAAATGCCTGAAGTGGGTATCTTCCCGGCTTACGAGGCCAACGCCTTCGCCACCGGCTGGAACCGCAACGACGCGCTGGTCGCAGTGTCCCAGGGCCTGCTGGAGCGCTTCTCGCCCGATGAAGTGCGTGCGGTACTGGCCCACGAAATTGGCCACGTTGCCAACGGCGACATGGTCACCCTGGCGCTGGTGCAGGGCGTGGTGAACACCTTCGTGATGTTCTTTGCCCGCATCATCGGCAACTTTGTCGACAAGGTGATCTTCAAGAACGAAGAGGGCCAAGGCATTGCCTACTATGTAGCAACCATCGTTGCCGAGCTGATCCTTGGCATCCTGGCCAGCATGATCGTGATGTGGTTCTCGCGCCGCCGCGAATTCCGCGCAGACGAAGCCGGTGCGCAACTGGCCGGTACTGCGGCAATGATCGGCGCCCTGCAGCGCCTGCGCGTGGAACAAGGCCTGCCAGTGCACATGCCTGACACCATGAAGGCTTTCGGCATCAATGGCGGCCTCAAGCACGGCCTGGCCGGGTTGCTGATGAGCCACCCACCGCTGGAAGAACGCATTGAGGCCCTGCGCCGCCGCGGCTGATCCACCTGAGAAAACAAAGGGCGACTTCGGTCGCCCTTTTTTATTCCTGGCCTTACGCAGCTTCTGTGGGAGCGGGCGCGCCCGCGAACACCGGCAAAGCCGGTGCCATCTAACGCGCCGCCCGCTCCCACATGGGCCGGGGCAGCCTGCCCTACCTGCTTACCGGCTGAGCCGGTACACCCGCTCCAACAAACTCGACGCCCCGGCCTGCACAAACTTCGGGCTCTCCTCAATCACCTCCACAGCCTCCAACTGCTCCACCTGCCACCCCGCAAACCCCTGCCTCAGCTCTTCATCCCTGACCGAAAACGGCGGCCCGGCCAACAATGACTGGTCATAGTCCAGCGTCACCACCAACCCCCGGCAGCTTGTCGGCAGCAACCCCGACAACAGCTGCATATACCGCGCACGCATCTGCACCGGCAGCGCAATCACCGCCGCCCGGTCATACAGCCCCACGCAGTCAGCCACATCCTCTGCCCGCAAGGCAAAGAAGTCGCCACACCACAGCTGCACATCTCCACTGCGCCAAACCTCGAATGCGCCCTGCTGCCGCACCTCGGCCTCAAGCCCGTGCTCACAGAAAAAATCCTCCACCGCCCGCCGCGACAGCTCCACACCCAATACACGATGGCCCTGACCGGCCAGCCAGGCCAGGTCCAGGCTCTTGCCACACAACGGCACCAGCACGCGGCTGCCGGGCGCCAACTGCAGCTGTGGCCAATACGTCTGCAGATAGGGGTTCACCTGCGCCTGGTGAAAGCCGATCTGGTTATCGGCCCACCGCTGCTGCCAGAACGCTGGTTCCATGATTACTCCCGATTTTTAGATGATTTGTCGGTAAAACTTGGTTTGGATTTCGATCTGTAGTTAATCGATGATGGTTGCATCTTAACCTTCAGGACCCCGCCATGCTGCCCAGCCTGTTCATTTCCCATGGTTCCCCCATGCTTGCCCTGCAACCCGGCGCCAGCGGGCCGGCACTGTCCGGGTTGGCCAACGCGCTGCCCCGGCCGAAAGCGATCGTGGTGGTGTCGGCACACTGGGAAAGCCGCGAGCTGCTGGTCACCGGCAACGCACAGCCCGAAACCTGGCATGACTTCTACGGCTTCCCACCGGCCCTGTATGCGGTGCAGTACCCGGCGCCGGGCGAGCCCGGGCTTGCTGGCCAGGTCAGCGAGCGGTTGAAGGCTGCGGGGCTACCCGCGCGGCTGGACATGCAGCGCCCATTCGACCATGGCGCCTGGGTGCCACTGTCGCTGATGTACCCGGATGCGAGCATTCCCGTGGTGCAGGTTTCACTGCCCAGCCACATGGGGCCGGCGCTGCAGCTAAAAGTGGGCCAGGCACTGGCGGGGTTACGTGCCGAGGATGTACTGCTGATAGGGTCGGGCAGCATTACCCACAACCTGGGTGAGCTGGACTGGCATGCGGGGCCGGATGTGATCGAGCCGTGGGCGCTGGCGTTCAGGGATTGGGTGGTAGACCGGCTGCAGGAGGATGACCAGGCGGCGTTGCTGGATTACCGGCAGCAGGCGCCGTTTGCGGTGCGCAACCATCCCAGTGATGAGCATTTGCTGCCGCTGTTCTTTGCCCTCGGGGCCGGGAGCAAGTTCGGCGTGGTCCATCAGGGGTTTACCCTGGGCGCGCTGGGGATGGACATCTATCGGTTCGACTGAAGGGCCTCTTCGCGGGCAAGCCCGCTCCTACAGGTACTGAAATCTGTGGGGTACCTGTAGGAGCGGGCTTGCCCGCGAAAGGGCCGGTACTGGCAAAAAAAATCCCCGACCTAAGCCGGGGATTTTTTCGTTACGCCAGGATCAATCCTCGCGGTAGCGACGCAGCTTCAGCTGCTTGCCAGCCACGCGGGTGTCCTTGAGCTTGGACAGCAGCTTCTCGAGGCCGTCTTCCGGCAGCTCGACCAGGCTGAAGCTGTCGCGCACCTGGATGCGGCCGATAGCGTCACGCGCCAGGCCACCTTCGTTGAGGATCGCCCCCAGCAGGTTCTTGGCAGCGATGCCATCACGGGCACCCAGGGCGGTACGGCAACGCACGCGGCCTTCGGCCAACGGCAGCGGTGCACGGCGCTCACGATCACCACGGTCAGGACGCTCGCCACGCTCACCGCGCTCGGTACGCTCACCACGCGGGGCGAAGCTCGGCACCAGCGGCTGCTCGCGCTCTACCGCCGCCAGGTCCAGCGCCTGGCCATTGGTGGCCTTGCGCAGCAGGGCCGAAGCAAGGGCACGCGCGCTGCAACCGAGGTCTGTGGTCAGACGGTCGAACAGCTCGCCGTGGGTGGCTTCTGCTTCGGCTACCAGCGGCGCCAGGCTCGAGGTCAGCTTCTTGATGCGGGCATCCAGCACGGCCTGGGCATTCGGCAGGCGCGCTTCGGCAACCTTCTGCCCGGTAACACGCTCGATCACCTGCAGCATGCGGCGCTCACGCGGGGTAACCAGCAACAGTGCACGGCCATCGCGACCGGCACGGCCAGTACGGCCGATACGGTGTACGTAGGACTCTGGGTCGTACGGCATGTCAACGTTGAACACGTGAGTGATGCGCGGTACGTCCAGGCCACGGGCAGCGACGTCGGTGGCGACGACGATGTCCAGGCGGCCATCCTTGAGCGAGTCGATCACGCGCTCACGCTGGTTCTGGGCGATATCGCCGTTCAGTGCAGCAGCCTTGTAGCCTTTGGCTTCCAGCGCGGCGGCCAGGTCCAGGGTGGCTTGCTTGGTACGCACGAAGGCGATCAGCGCGTCAAACTCTTCCACTTCCAGCAGACGCAGCACAGCCGGGATCTTCTGGTCCGCGTGGACCATCAGGTGGGCCTGCTCGATCGCGGTAACGGTCTGGGTCTTGGTCTGGATCTTGACGTGCTTGGGTTCACGCAGGTGACGCTCGGCGATCGAACGGATCGACGACGGCAGGGTAGCGGAGAACAGTACGGTCTGACGGGTAGCCGGGATTGCGTCGAAGATCACTTCGAGGTCGTCCATGAAGCCCAGCTTCAGCATCTCGTCGGCTTCGTCCAGTACCAGGTACTGTACGGTCGACAAGACTTTTTCGTCACGACGCAGGTGGTCGCACAGACGGCCCGGGGTGGCCACGACGATTTGCGCGCCGTTGCGGATCGCACGCAGCTGTGGGCCCATCGGGGCACCACCGTAGACGGCGACAACGTTCACGCCCGGCATCTGCTTGGCGTAGGTTTCGAAAGCGGTAGCAACTTGCAGCGCCAACTCACGGGTTGGCGCCAGGATCAGGGCTTGCGGTTCGCGCTTGCTCACATCGATCTTGTTCAGGATCGGCAGGGCGAAGGCAGCGGTTTTGCCGGTGCCAGTCTGCGCCTGGCCGATCATGTCGTGACCGGCGAGGATGATCGGGATCGATTGTTGCTGAATGGCGGACGGCTCTTCGTAGCCGGTAGCCACAACGGCAGCAACAATGTTCGGGTTAAGATCGAGAGCGGCGAAGCCGCCGGTTTCCTGGGTCATGGGTCTGCCTCTAGGTGCATCCGCAAAGACCCATGCTCCAAAGCTGCACATGCCTTGAAAGACCGTCAGGTCACCCAGGCAGCTTTGGCGGCGGGGATTTGCGAAAACGATTGAAAAAGAAAACTTGGGAAGGTCCGCCTAGCGGACGCGCAGCCGAAGCTGGACTCGGAGGATTTGCACCACCTGATTTTGAGGTCCGCTAAAAGACCGGCGCGTACTATACCTGAAATAGTCGCGTACGTGAGGAATATTTTCATGGAGGCAGGGCCAGTATCGGGCCATCAAGCACGACAGGCTGAATCGATAATCCCCTGAAGCCTGGCGCGCTCGGTGTCGGCGCGCGTCAGCCACTCACGTCGCCGGCCGAATCTCGCGGATCAGCCCCTCGAGGCTGTACCCCAAACGCGGCGCCAGCGCCTCGGCCCGGGCCCTCAAACCGTCCAGGTCCAGCGACTGCTCCAGGTCTGCCGGCACCAGCAAAATCACATTGCCCTCCTTCACAGGCAGTTCCCAGTAATGCCGGTGGTACAACCCGCGCAACAACGCCGCGCCCAGCGGCCTGCCATCATCGGTGGCCCACTGGTTGATCACCAGCCAGCCGCCCGGGTTCAGGTGCTGCTGGCAGTTCTCCAGAAAGTTCCACGCCAGGTGCCCGACCCCAGGACCATGGTCGGTGTACAAGTCAACGAACAGCAGGTCGGCCTTCTCTGCCGTGGGCAGCAGCTCCAGGGCATCGCCGATGCGCACATACAACCGCGGGTCGTCGTCCAGGCCCAGGTAATCCATGGCCAGGCGCGGCACATCCGGGCGCAGCTCGATGGCCTCGATGTCTTCCAACGGCAGGAACTTCATGCAGGCCTGGGTCAGCGTGCCGGCGCCCAGGCCCAGAAACAGTGCACTCTCAGGCAGTTCGTGGCACAGCGCCCCCACCAGCATGGCGCGGGTGTAGTCGTACTCCAGCCAGCTGGGGTCGGCGGTGAACACACAGCTTTGCTCGATCGCATCGCCGAATTCCAGAAAGCGGTAGTCGTCTACTTCGTACACGCTGATGACGCCAAACGCATCTTCCACCCGTGCCAGCAGCCGCTCTTGCCGTTCCGCCGTCATGTCCACCACCGCCTGCGCAAAAACGCGCATTGTCCGCCAACACCCTTGATGCAACAAGCGCAGCGCCAACTGTTACCATGGCCCATAGCCTACAACCGACAAGACCGAGCCCAAGATGAACCAACCGTGGAGCCCCGACAGCTGGCGTGCCCTGCCGATCCAGCAGCAACCGACCTACCCCGATGCCGCGCACCTGCTGAAGGTTGAACAGACCCTGGCCAGCTACCCGCCGCTGGTGTTCGCGGGTGAGGCGCGCGAGCTGCGCCGGCAGTTCGCCGAGGTCACCGAAGGCCGTGCCTTTCTGCTTCAGGGCGGTGATTGCGCCGAGAGCTTCGCCGAGTTCTCGGCTGCAAAAATCCGCGACACCTTCAAGGTGTTGCTGCAAATGGCCATTGTCATGACCTTTGCCGCCGGCTGCCCGGTGGTGAAAGTGGGGCGTATGGCCGGGCAGTTCGCCAAACCGCGCTCATCTGGCGATGAAACCATTGGCGACATCACCCTCCCCGCCTACCGTGGCGACATCGTCAACGGCATCGGTTTCGACGCCAAAAGCCGCATTCCGGACCCGGAACGCCTGCTGCAGGCCTACCACCAGGCCACCGCCAGCCTCAACCTGCTGCGCGCGTTCGCCCAGGGCGGGTTTGCCGATCTGCACCAGGTGCACAAGTGGAACCTGGACTTTATCGCCAACTCGGCGCTGGCCGACAAGTACCACCAGTTGGCCAATCGCATCGATGAAACCCTGGCGTTCATGCGTGCCTGTGGCCTGGACAGTGCGCCGCAACTGCGCGAAACCAGCTTCTTCACGGCTCACGAAGCGCTGCTGCTGAACTATGAAGAAGCCTTCGTGCGCCAGGACAGCCTGACCGGCGACTACTACGACTGCTCGGCGCACATGCTGTGGATCGGCGACCGCACCCGCCAGCTCGATGGGGCCCATGTGGAGTTCCTGCGTGGCGTGCACAACCCGATCGGGGTCAAGGTTGGCCCGAGCATGAACCCCGAAGAGCTGATCCGCCTGATCGACACGCTCAACCCGGCGAACGACCCGGGGCGTTTGAACCTGATCGTGCGCATGGGCGCGGGCAAGGTTGGCGACCACTTGCCGGAGCTGATCCGCACTGTCGAGCGCGAGGGGCGCAAGGTGCTGTGGAGTTCCGATCCGATGCACGGCAACACCATCAAGGCCAGCAGCGGTTACAAGACCCGCGATTTTGCGCAGATTCTGGATGAGGTGAAGCAGTTCTTCCAGGTACACCAGGCCGAGGGCAGCCATGCTGGCGGTATCCATATCGAGATGACTGGGCAGAACGTCACCGAATGCATCGGCGGTGCGCGGCCGATCACCGAGGATGCGTTGTCTGACCGGTATCACACCCATTGTGATCCGCGGATGAATGCTGATCAGTCGCTGGAGTTGGCATTCCTGATTGCCGAAACCCTCAAGCAGGTACGGCGCTGAGCGCTTTTCGCTTTTGATCTTGCTTCTAAGTGCGCGGTAGTTCAGGCAACGCAGATTGCGACTTCAGGAGGCCTTGCGGCCATCGCAAATGGACTGTACGCCCGATCAGAACCAGCGCTTAAGCTTTTGGGCTTTTGGGCTTTTGGGCCTTTGGGTTGTGCGCTTTCACATCAAGTAGACATTCATTCACGATGTGGGCGCCTATTCACCTTTCCGCCCTTCCGGCGGGTTACTTTGGTCGTGGCCAAAGTAACCAAAACCGTCGGCTCCTAT
>NZ_JBYSYE010000043.1:0-47517 GCF_058782925.1 Pseudomonas sp. FW305-E2
CCAGGATCTCGGCATCATGCATAGATTGCTGGGGCCGCTTTGCGGCCCTATCGCGACACAAGGCCGCTCCCACAGGGATCGCGCCGCCTTTTAGAAATTGAGCAAGACAGTTGCTCCCAAAGGTCGCGTCCTGGTCCCGCTTGTGCTCGCCTACACCATCGCCAACCGCTGCTTGCGCGTCGGTGCAGGGAACGCCCGGTCGATCGCCCGCAGGTCTTCACCGGTCAAGGTCAGCGCTCCCGCCGCCGCATTGAGCCGCACGTGCTCGGGCGCCACCGCCTTGGGGATGGCGATCACGCCGTCATCGCGGGTCACCCAGGCCAGGCAGACCTGGGCCGGTGTGGCGCCATGGCGCTCGGCAATTTCCGCCAGTACCGGGTGCTGCAACAAGCGCCCGGCCTGAGCCAGCGGGCAGTAGGCCATGGTTGGCAAGCCACGTTTTTCGCACCACGGTAGCAAGTCGAATTCGATGCCGCGCTGGGCCGGGTTATACAACACCTGGTTGGTGGCACAATCAGGGTTGTGCAGTTCGCGCAGGTCGTCGACGTCAAAGTTGGACACGCCCCAACGCTTGATCTTGCCTTGCTCGCGCAAGCGCTCGAAGCCTTCGACGGTTTCCTCCAGCGGGTGCTGACCCCGCCAGTGCAGCAGGTACAAGTCGATGCAATCAGTGCCCAGCCGGGTGAGGCTGCGTTCGCAGGCAGCCGCCATGCCGCGCAGGCCGGCATTGTGCGGGTAGACCTTGCTGACCAGAAATACCCGGTCGCGGCGCCCGGCAATGGCTTGGCCAACGACCTCTTCTGCCCCCCCTTCGGCATACATCTCGGCGGTGTCGATCAGGTTCAGGCCCAGCTCGATGCCCTGTTGCAGCGCCGCGACTTCGGCAGCCTTGCGACCTGGGTCTTCGCCCATGTACCAGGTGCCTTGGCCGATGGCTGGAACGCTCGTGCCTGCCAGATTTACGTAACGCATGTCACCTCCGGGATCCGGGTATTGGAAAGAAGCACCTCAAGCAGTGCCTGCGCTGCGGTGGAAAGCTTGTGCTCGCTGAGGGCAATCACGCCGATGCGCCGCTCGACAGTGGGCTCGACCAAGGTTACGCAGCGGGCACCTAGCTCCTGCATCTGGTTGATGCACAGCGCCGGCACGGCACTGACCCCCAGGCCGCTGGCCACCATGCGGCCGATGGTCGTCAGCTGGTGGCTTTCGAACGCGACTGCCAGCTTGCCGTGGCGGGCCGCCACATTCTGCTCCATCAGCAGACGCACCGCCGAAGGGCGCTGCAGGGCCACGAAATCTTCGGCCATCAGCTGTGCCCAGCTGACCTGGGGCAGCAGCGCCAAGGGCGAGTCGGCGGCCACTACCGCAACGAAGCGGTCCATGTACAACGGGTGGAAGTCCAGCCCATCGATGTTATCCGGCTCGAAGCCGATGCCCAGTTCGACGCGGCGATGGCGTACCAGTTCCTGTACCTGTTCGTTGATCACGTCGTGCACCGTGACGTTGACCTTGGGGTAGCGCTGGCGAAACACCTTGAGCGCGTGGGGCAACAGGTTGCCGGCAAAAGCCGGCATGGCCGCCACTGACACACGGCCCAATTGCAGGGTAAAGCGCTGACGCAGCATCTCTTCGGTGTCGTCCCAGTCGGCCAGCAGGCGGCGTGCCAGTGGCAGCAGCACTTCGCCTTCGGCAGTCAGGCTGACGCTGCGCGTGGTGCGGCTGAGCAGGGCGCCGCCGAGGTTTTCTTCCAGTGCCTTGATGGTCAGGCTCAGTGCCGGTTGCGAAACGTGCAGGTGTTCACCGGCCTGGGCGAAGCTCTGGTACTTGGCCACGGCAACAAAGGCGCGCAATTGTTTGACGTTCATGTCGGGCCTATCGTTTGTTTTGTAAAAATTATCAATCGATGACGAAAACAAAATTAACAAATCAGTCGCTTGCGGTGAAGATGTCTGCACACGCTCACCGACAGCCTCGTCGGTTAAACAACTACAAAAGGCGGATCAGCATGGCCGGACTGGACAAGCGCGTTGCAACCTATGAACAGGCCCTCGAAGGCCTGACCGACAACATGACGGTACTGGCCGGTGGTTTCGGCCTGTGCGGCATCCCGGAAAACCTTATCAGCGAAATCAAGCGGCGTGGCGTCAAGGGCCTGACCGTGGTTTCCAACAACTGCGGCGTTGACGGTTTTGGTCTGGGCGTGCTGCTGGAAGACCGGCAGATTCGCAAGATGATCGCCTCCTACGTGGGCGAAAACGCCGAGTTCGAACGCCAGTTGCTCAGTGGCGAGCTGGAAGTGGAACTGACCCCACAGGGCACCCTCGCCGAAAAAATGCGCGCAGGTGGTGCCGGCATTCCGGCGTTCTACACCGCCACCGGCTATGGCACCCCGGTTGCCGACGGCAAGGAAGTCCGCGAGTTCAAGGGCCGCAAGTACATCCTGGAAGAGTCCATCACCGGTGACTTCGCCATCGTCAAGGGCTGGAAGGCCGACCACTACGGCAACGTGGTGTACCGCAACACTGCGCAAAACTTCAACCCGCTGGCGGCCACCGCCGGCAAGATCACCGTGGTCGAAGTGGAAGAAATCGTCGAACCCGGCGTGTTGCTGCCAAGCGAAATCCACACCCCGGGCATCTACGTGGACCGTGTCATCGTCGGCACCTTCGAAAAACGTATCGAAAAGCGCACCGTCAAGGCCTGAGCGCCATCCACCCGAACAATAAAGAGATCCTGACCATGGCACTGACCCGCGAACAGATGGCGCAACGCGTTGCCCGTGAACTGAAGGACGGTTACTACGTCAATCTGGGCATCGGCATCCCCACCTTGGTGGCCAACTATGTACCCGCCGACATGGATGTGATGCTGCAATCGGAAAACGGCCTGCTCGGCATGGGCGAATTCCCCACCGAAAGCACCCTCGATGCCGACATGATCAACGCCGGCAAGCAAACGGTCACCGCCCGCCGCGGTGCCTCGATTTTCGATTCGGCACAATCGTTCGCCATGATCCGTGGCGGCCACGTCGACCTGACCGTACTGGGGGCTTTCGAGGTGGACGTGCAGGGCAACATCGCCTCGTGGATGATTCCGGGCAAGCTGGTCAAGGGCATGGGCGGGGCCATGGACCTGGTGGCCGGCGCCGACAACATCATCGTTACCATGACCCACGCCTCCAAGGACGGCGAGTCCAAGTTGCTGCCACAGTGCAGCCTGCCGTTGACCGGTGCAGGCTGCATCCGCAAGGTGCTGACCGACCTGGCCTACCTGGAAATCGAAGACGGCGCTTTCATCCTGCGCGAGACCGCGCCAGGGGTCAGCGTCGAGGAAATCATCGAGAAAACCGCCGGCAAACTGATCGTGCCGGATGATGTGAAGGAAATGACCTTCTAAGGCATGACGTGATCTCACCCTGTAGGCGCGGGTTGACCCGCGAATGCGTCGGTACATTGACCGCCGCATTCGCGGGTCAACCCGTTCCCACAGGTTTTTTGCGTTGCCTGGCAATACCGCTTCATCCCATAAAACCAATAAAAGGAATTCAACCGTGGCCGCTGAAATTCAAGACAGCCGCTCCGCGCGCTTTGCCTTGCGCTGCTCCAACTGGGCTGAACGCTGGTTCCCCGACTCCTGGGTGTTCGCCGCGCTGGCGGTGCTGCTGGTGTGTATCGGCGCACTGGCCATGGGCGCCAAACCGACCGACACCGCCAAGGCGTTTGGCGACGGCTTCTGGAGCCTGATACCGTTCACCATGCAGATGGCCTTCGTGGTCATCGGCGGTTATGTGGTGGCCAGCTCGCCGCCCGCCGCGAGGCTGATCGATCGTTTGGCGCGCATCCCCGGCAATGGGCGCTCGGCAGTGTGCTGGGTAGCACTGATCTCGATGCTGGCCTCCTTGCTCAACTGGGGGCTGTCGCTGGTGTTTGGAGGTTTGCTGGTGCGCGCCCTGGCAAGGCGCACCGACCTGAAGATGGACTACCGCGCTGCGGGTGCGGCCGCTTACCTGGGCCTGGGTGCGGTGTGGGCGTTGGGCCTGTCATCCTCGGCGGCGCAGCTGCAGGCCAACCCGGCCAGCCTGCCACCTTCAATCCTGTCGATAACCGGGGTGATCCCGTTTACCGAAACCATCTTTCTCTGGCAGTCCGGCGTGATGTTGGCGGCACTGGTGGTGGTCTCGCTGGTGATCGCCTATGCCACCGCTCCGGGCCCGAACAGCGCACGTAGCGCAGAAGACTGCGGTGTCGACCCCAGCTTCACAGCGCCACCCGCGCCGCAACGCACGCGCCCGGGGGAGTGGCTGGAACACAGCCCGATCCTGATCCTGCTGTTGGTGGCCTTGGCTGCTGGCTGGCTGTATCAGGAGTTTGCGACAAAACCTGCGATTACCGCCATCTCGGGGCTCAACACCTACAACCTGTTGTTCATCATGCTCGGTGCTTTGCTGCACTGGCGCCCACGCAGCTTCCTTGACGCGGTGGCGCGTGCGGTACCGACCACCACCGGTGTGCTCATCCAGTTCCCGCTGTATGGTTCGATCGCCGCTATCCTCACCCAGGTGAAGGGCGTCGATGAACAGACGCTGGCCCACCATATTTCACTGTTCTTCACCCAGATTGCCACCCATGACACGTATGCCGTGCTGATGGGCGTGTATTCGGCGGTGCTGGGCTTCTTCATCCCTTCAGGTGGCGGCAAGTGGATCATCGAGGCCCCTTACGTGATGCTGGTGGCCAACGACCTGCAGTACCACCTGGGGTGGGCCGTGCAGATCTACAACGCGGCCGAAGCCTTGCCGAACCTGATCAACCCGTTCTACATGCTGCCGCTGCTGGGCGTGCTGGGGCTCAAGGCGCGCGACCTGATCGGTTTCTCGTTCGTGCAATTGCTGGTGCATGTGCCGTTGGTGCTGGTGTTGCTCTGGGCGCTGGGTACAACGCTGCAGTACGTGCCGCCCGTGATGCCTTGATTCGAGGCCCCTGGAGACTTGGCGCCAGCTTTCAGACGCGTATCATGGCTGCCTCAGCCTGGGAAACCCGCGTCACATGTCTATCCGATTGAAACTGCTGCGTAAGAAACTGGGGATGACCCTGGAAATGCTGGCCGAAAAGACTGGCATGACCAAAAGCTACCTGTCCAAGGTCGAGCGCGGCCTCAACACGCCCTCGATCGCTGCGGCGCTGAAACTGGCGAGGGCACTGAACGTCAATGTCGAAGAGCTGTTCGCCGAAGAACAGCCCGGGCAGAGCCGCTACAGCCTGGTGCGCCGTACCGAGCGCCAGGCCTTGGTAGGCGATGGGCAAGGGCCGGGGTACGCGGCCCTCACCAGTCAGGTTGGACAGCGCAGCCTGCTGCCGTTTCTGATTCAGCCGCCGTCCGAGTTCAGCGACCCCACGTTCAAGGAACACCAGGGCGAAGAGTTCCTGTTTGTTCACGCAGGCCAGGTGGAAGTGGATTTCATGAGTGAGCGGGTGCTGCTGGAGCAGGGCGACGCCCTGCATTTCAATGCCCAGACGCCGCACCGCCTGCGCTCGGTAGGTGCGACACCGGCGCAGTTACTGGTTGTGGTTCACCACGCAGACGAATGAAACCGCAGGGGGGCAATCATGCCCCCACGTGTTCTCAGCTGTGAAACGCCATGTTCATCGCATCATCCCTCCCTTGCATAATCTGCATGCCGTTTTTTTGACGAATGCGCCCATCGCTCATTGAATTTTATTATGGTGTCGGATCATTGACGTAGTGTCATTGTGCCCATAAGCTCAAGTCAACAACGAAACAACTCCCGCAGCACAGCGCCAATAACTAATTGATTTTCCTGTTTTTAGGAGGGGAGTATGCGCACGACTCTGATAATCAAATCGATGTTCTTGCTGGTGATGCTAAGTGGTGCTGCCCGCGCAGCGGATTCGTATATAAATCAGAACAGTATCATTCCTGTTTCAACTGCAGGCTGGTTCTTTGCCTTTGCTGTGGTCGGTTTTGTTGCCGTTGCCAACCGCAGAAAGATCTGAGCCGTATACCGGGTACCTAAAGTGACCCATTGCTGCGAGGCCACAAGCATGGCTTGTGAATTCTCCAACCGTTGCTATATTCCCAGTAGCCCGTAGGACCAACATTTACAAGGCGTTGCAGCCACGTCTGCAGCGTCAAGGCAAGGGCCTCCAGGAAGGACGAGGCCATCGCGGCAGCTGTGCGCCGTGAAGCGGAGCGAGAGTTGGTGTGTTGTTCTCATTCAGTGCTCTTTGTCGGGCCATTTGGCCGGAGGGACCCTCATGGTGCGTTCAATGTTTGCCGCTTTCTGCATGCTGACGGTGTGGTCTGGTGCCGGTAACGCCGACCAGAGCAGTGCTGCTTACCTGCTCAGCCCCGGCGATGTGGTGATGGTATCGGTGTGGCAGGAAGACAGCCTGCGTCAAGAAGCCACCGTACTTCCCGATGGCAGTATCACCTTCCCCTTGGCCGGGCGCATCAATGTTGCCGGGCTGGATGTGACGGCAGTGGAAAAGCAGGTCGCTGCCAAACTCGAAAAATTCCTCCCCGACCCTAACGTGAGCGTTGTCGTCAAAAGCATTGCCGGCAACATGGTCTATGTACAGG
Organism: Pseudomonas sp. FW305-E2; assembly: GCF_058782925.1. Taxonomy (NCBI): domain Bacteria; kingdom Pseudomonadati; phylum Pseudomonadota; class Gammaproteobacteria; order Pseudomonadales; family Pseudomonadaceae; genus Pseudomonas; species Pseudomonas sp. FW305-E2. The sequence goes on from NZ_JBYSYE010000043.1 coordinate 6,601, forward strand.
GCAAAGTGATCAAGCCCGGGCCTGTGCAAATGGCAGGCCCCACGGCCGTATTGCAGGCGCTGAGCATGTCGGGCGGCCTGGACAAGTTTGCGGATGAAAGCGAAATCAAGGTGGTCCGCGGCACCGGTGCTTCCCAAAAGATCCTGCCCGTGCGATATAAGGACCTGGTGTCTGGGCGGGACATGTCCACCAACATCCAACTTCAGGCTGGCGATACGCTGGTCGTTCCTTGATCTTGCCTTTAATAAGAACATTTAATGCCTCTTCTTAGAACAACTCGCATTGCAACGGCAATCCTGGTCTTGCCGTTCACGGACGCGGTACTGGCGGCAAATTGGCAGTCTACGGTGGTGGTACCGACATCCGTCGAATACGACAGCAACCCATTGCTGTTGACCTCGGGGGAAAAGGGCATAACGCGCACGATCATCGCGCCGGATTACACCCTGATCGGCACTTTCGACCGTGACGAATTGAGGTTGGGGCTTGGCATGCATGTGCTGCGCTCGTCCGATACGGATATCGTCGATGACCGTGAAGACCCTGACATCAGCCTGGGTTGGCAGCGCACCACCGAGCGTGGGCGGTTCGGCCTGGTGGGGCGCTACAACGAAAGCTCGACATTGTCGGGGACAGTACTGGATACCGGGGTGATTACCACCGACGGTACGCAGAAGCTTTACACCTTGACTGGCAACTGGAGCCAGGCGGTGACCGAGCGCAGTACCTTGAGCAACGAAACCACCTACAGCCGTGCCCGTTATGACATCAGCACGCTGACGGGCTACGACGAACTGGCGAACGTCTTTACCTGGACTTACGCCTGGAGTGAGCGAGCTGACCTGTATACCCGTTTTGGTGCCCGGCGCTATGAGCCAGAACAGGACCTTACCGCGACCGCTTCCAACAGCTACACCCCGGCAGTCGGCATCAAATACCAGCTTGCCGAAGGCTTGAGCGCCGATGCCCATGTTGGCGTCAACCAAGTGTCAGGTGATGACGGCGGCCGGCGCGGGGAGGGTGGTGTTGCGCTGCTTTACACCGGCCCGCGTGCCGACGCCAGCTTCACCGCCGAGCGCAGCACGGTAGCAAGCGCCGAAGGCGGCTTCGCCGAGCTGGACCAGGTGCGTGGTGTGTGGAGCTATGCGCTGACCGAGTTGTCCCGGGTCGGTGCCGACGCCGCGTGGCAAGACAGCAAAGGGCAGTCGCCCAACACGCTGCAGACTTACAGCGTATGGGCCAGCCGCCAGTTTTCGCCTTACTGGGACCTGCGCCTGTCGCTGATGTACAAGGAACGGCAGCAGGACCATGTACCGGATGCGACCGCTACGATCGTTGGTTTGACGTTGACGTACAGGTACCCCGACATCTGAACTGCAGGCAGGTGGCCCTATGAAGTCTGACTACGAGCTCTCCCTCAGAGATTACATCGCCATTATCAAGGACAGGGCCCTGGTGTTAGGGGTGAGTGCCGCAGTCATTCTCGCCGCGACCGTGGCCGTCGCGTTGATGGTGCCGCCGATCTACCAGTCGACCGGCACCATTCTGGTGGAGTCGCAGCAGATTTCGCCTGAACTGGTGTCGACCAACAACACCAGCTTTGCCGATGAGCGCATCGAGGTGATCCGCCAACGGGTGATGACCCGCGACAACCTGCTGCGCATCATCGGCAAGTACGACCTCTTCGCCGACAAGCGCTTCAGCGAAAGCGACAAGATCGACCAGATGCGCAACGCGATCGTGGTCGAAACCCTGACCACCTACGTGCGCGGTCGTGGTGAAGCGACCGTGGCGTTCAATGTGTCGTTCGAGCACAAACAGGCACAAGTAGCCAAGGAAGTCGCCGATGAACTGGTGACGCTGTTCCTCAATGAAAACCTCAAGCAGCGCACCGAACGGGCCAACGAAACCACCGAATTCCTCACCCAGGAAGCCAACAAGCTGGGTGCCGAGCTGGCCAGCCTGGAGAACCAGCTGGCCGATTTCAAGCAGGCCCATGCCAATGCCTTGCCCGAGCACCAGACCCTGCGCATGAACATGCTGTCGCGGGCGGAGCTGGAATTCCGTGAGGTCGACCGTGACTACAAGGCTGCCCAGGAAGAGCTGCGCTACCTGGAACTGGAGCTGTCTGCGGCCAATGCCGGCCTTGCCACCAAGGTTGTCGAGGGCGCCCGGCCAACCCGTGCCGACCTGCCCGAAGACCTGCCAAGCCTGAAAGCCGAATACGCGCAGCTGCTGACCCGCTACAAGGACGCCCACCCGGATGTCGTGGCGGTCAAGCGCAAGATCCAGGCGCTCGAAGCCAGTGGTGGTCGCACTGCGGCAGCGTCCACGGTCAGCCTCGACGCGGCCCGTGTCCGCGCCAAGATGAGTGCCGCGCAGGTGCGTATTGCCTCGCTGGCAGAGCAAAAGCGTGAGCTGACCCGGAAAATGGAAGGCTATGAAGCCGAGATCCTCGAGGCACCGCAAGTCGAGCGTGGCCTGGTGACCTTGATGCGTGACCACGACAACGCGCGCAAGAAATACGAAGAGATTCGTGCCAAGGAAATGGGTGCAAAGATTACCGAAAGCCTCGAGCAGGAAAACAAGGCTGAACGCTTTGTGCTGCTGGAGCCTCCTCTGTTGCCTGAGAAGCCGATCAAGCCTAACCGCAAGAAAATCGCTGCGCTGGGCCTGGTACTGGCACCGGCCGGTGGCGGTGCGCTGGTGATGCTGCTGGAAATGCTCAATCAGCGCGTGCGCGGCGTTGGCGCCCTGGAAAACCTGCTGGGCAAACGGGTGCTGGTGGCACTGCCCTATATCGATACCCGGGCCGACGTGGCCCGCCGCAAGCGCTGGCGCAATCGCCTGATCCTGGCGGCACTGGCGTTGGCAGCTATCATGATAGGGCTGGTGCACGTGTTCTACATGCCACTGGATGTGCTGTTGTACAAAGTCATGTCTCGGTTTGTATAGGGAAAGCAGTGATGGACAGGATCAAGCCGGCTGTTGGCAACAATATTCATCAGGTTACCCCGGGTACTCCCCAGGCACTGTCTCCCGCACCCGGTACGGCGCTGACCGAAGTGCCGGGTCAGTTCGATTACGTGAACACCAAGGTGGTGCCGCTGCGTGCAGACCACCTGGAGCGTAACCGCATCGTGGCGTACAACAAGAACTCCAACATGAACGGGCCGATCGACCTGTTGCGTACGCAGGTGCTCAGGGCCATGGACGAGAACGGCTGGCGTACCTTGGCCATCACCTCGCCAACGCCGGAAGCGGGCAAGACAATGCTGGCGATCAACCTGGCCATGAGTATTGCCCACCACACCACCAAGACTGCGTTGCTGGTGGACTTCGACCTGCGTCGGCCCAAGGTCGGCAGTTACCTGGGGCTGCCCATGGAGCAGGCACTGAACGAGTTTCTGACGGACAAGGCCGAGTTGCAGGACTGCCTGGTCAACCCCACCTTGCCGCGCTTCGTGGTGCTGCCAACGCGGGTACCCGTGCCCCTGTCGACCGAGATGCTGTCCTCGCCCAAGGTGAACAACCTGATTGGTGATTTGCGCAACCGCTACGAATCGCGCATCTGCATTTTCGATTTGCCACCGCTGCTCAGCTCGGACGATGCGATCACCGTGATGCCCAAGTTCGACTGCGTGTTGCTGGTGGTGGCCAACGGGATGAACAACAAGAAGGAAATCGAGGATTGCCTGCATCACCTGGCCACGGTGAACCTGATCGGGACAGTGTTGAACAAGGCTGACGAACAGCCGCGCACCTATTACTGAGCCTTTTGGCAATGCGCCTGTAGGCGCAGCCTTGTGCTGCGCCTACAGGAAGCCGAGGGCAACTCAGCGCTCCCAGGGATACTGTAACTCCCATTGCCACGCATGCCGCACAATCTGCTCCAATGAGGCGAAGGCCGGGCGCCAGCCCAGCACCTGCATGGCTTTGCTCGCATCCGCCACCAGCCGTGGTGGGTCGCCGGCGCGGCGCGGTGCGTCAAGGGCATTGATCTGTCGCCCGGTCACTGCCCGGGCCGTATCGATCACCTGCTGCACCGAAAAGCCCAGGCCATTGCCCAGGTTGAACGCGGCACGCTCGCCACCGTCCAGTAAATAATCCACTGCCAGTGCATGGGCCGCCGCCAGGTCTGCCACATGCACGTAGTCGCGTATGCAGGTGCCATCCGGTGTGTCGTAGTCGCGACCAAACACTGTCACCGCCTCACGCCGGCCAGATGCAGCCTGCAGGATCAAGGGGATCAGATGGGTTTCCGGTTCGTGACGCTCGCCTAGCTCGCCTTCCGGGTCAGCGCCCGCTGCATTGAAATAGCGCAGGCATACCGACTTCAAACCATAGGCCCGGTCGAAGTCCTCAAGAATCTGCTCGACCATCCATTTGCTCAACCCGTACGGGTTGATCGGTCCCTTGGTGTGCGCTTCATCGATCGGCACGTACTGCGGGTTGCCGTAAACGGCGGCACTCGAAGAAAACACCAGGTGCCTGATGCCGGCATTGACCATGGCCTGCAGCAGGGAAAGGGTGGCTGCGACGTTGTTCTGGTAGTACTTGCCGGGTGCACTGACCGACTCGCCCACTTGAATGAACGAGGCGAAGTGAAACACCGCATCGAAGCGGCACACGCCAAACAGCACATCCAGTGCGGCTTCGTCGGCGATGTCGAGCTTGGCCCACTGGATACCGGGGCCAGGTGAGACCAGGTCCGCCACCAGCACTTCATGGCCGGCGGCGAGCAGGTGCTTGACCATGTGCGAGCCAATGTAGCCTGCACCACCCACAACCAGATATTTCATCCCCACCTCCTGGAATCTGCTGTTTACAGACGCAGTGAACACTCCCTGACACGTGCAGGTGGGATGATCAGCTACAGGTGACCTGAGCGTAGATGGCCATATGCTCTATTTCAAGAATAGCCAATTGGACATGTAGGTTCCGTCCAAGATAATGGTGTATTGCCCCTCCTTGTAGGCCACCGGCAGCGGTTTCAGCTGCTCCCGTGCATCGCGGGCGAACAGTTTCAGGCCGGCGGGTGCCTTGATGTCCAGGCGGCCTTCAAGGGGCTCGACATTGAACGGCGTCTTGTCATCGGCCTTGGGCATGGCACGGGTGCCCAGAGACAGCAGAAGCTCGCGCGACTGGCCCAGTGGCTTGCCGTCCAGGCTCTGGACCACGACGCTGGCGTAAGGCGTTTTCGCTTGTATCTGAATGGCACCCAGGTTGACCGGGCGGCCGCCCAGCCAGCCGCTGGCGGCCTGGGTCAGTGGCGTGTCGATGGTGTAGATGCCTTGTTGCCAGTTGCGCCTGAGCTCGCCCGTATCGGTCACCGACTCGGTGGCATCGGCGGCCAGCAGCGATTGCCCCGGGTCATGCAGCACCTGCGCGCCTGCCGGGATGGGCGCGGGTTTTAGCCAGGGCAATTGCGGCGTGTGTGGCAGGGCGATCTGCAACTGGCCCTTTTCCATGGCCGTGCGCAACAGCGGTGAGTTACGCGGGGTGATTTCCTGGTTGTACAGGGTGTCAGGTGTCGGTGCGAACACGTAGCGAGTGGTGGCGGGTTTCACGTCCGCACGGCGATAGAGCAGGGCAGCGGCGGGCAGGGTGGCGATCATCGCCGGGTCGTTGTACGCGTGCCAGTTGTCCGCCGTGCGCCAACCTGGGTTGAATGCTTGTTGGCTGTAGGCGTATTGCAGCATGGCGTCCCAGCCTTGGTGGCTGGCAGTGCCGGCGATGTAAATGGGGAGCGAGTGACGGTCCGGCAGCGGGAAGGGCTCGGCGTTCCACTCGGTGACGGTCAGCGGTTTGCCGACGACCTGGGCGGCAGCAATCCAGTCGATCATGCCGTCGCTGGTCAGCGGGTTCTTCTCCAGTTGGCCTGCGTCGCCGTAGCTGTGGGCGTCGATGACATCACCAACGCTCAGTGCCGGCAGTGCGCTAAGCCCATTGCCGCCCCAGGTGCTGGTGGTCGCAATGGGGACTTTCACGCCCACGCTGCGCAAGTGGGCGATCATGTCGGCATTGAAGCGTTGTTCCAGCTCGTTGAGCAACAGCTTCGACGGCCCATGCTCCCAGGCACGCCAGGTCAGGTCGGCGGGCAGGTCAAACTGTTTGGCAAAGGCCTTGGCTGCGGTCATGTAGCGCTCGCTGTGGCGCGGTACATCCTTGTTCGGCATCAGGGCGTTGCCGTAATGCTGGGTCAGGTCATTCTCGTTGGTGATCAGCACGGCGGCGATGGCCGGGTCGTCCTTGTAGGCCAGGCCCGTGTATTCGTTCACATGGGTCAGGTACTGCTCGGCGAAGCGTTTCATCGCTTGCTGGATACTGTCGTTCACGTAGGCGTAACCCTTCAGGTCGACGCGACCATCCTGCTCGGGCAGCTCCTTGAAGTCTTCGATATTGTCGTTGGCGGTAAACGCACGCTGCACATGCATGTCCAGCCAGATGTAGATGCCTTCGTCCTTGAGTGACTTGATCCACAGGTCGAGCTTGCGCAGCGATTCGGCGCTGAGCTGCTGGGTATCGCGCACCAAGGTGCCGTCGCCAAAGACGTTGGGGCTGACCCAGGGCGAGTCGTGGTGATGCAGGCGCACCAGGTTGAAGCCCAGTGCCGAAAGGCGTTTGGCCTGTTGGCGTATTTCGTCGTCGGGGCTTTTGAACAGCGAGTAGGCCGACAGGTTGGTGCCCCAGAAGCGTATCGGGGTGTTGTCGGCAAACATCAACTGGTCGCCGACCGCCTTGACGAAGCCACGCTTGCCCGCGGGTCTTTCCGCTGCGTTGAGGAACGACAGGTCCACCGGCGAGGTGCGCCAGTCCAGTTGGTCATCAGGCCACTTGGCGGGGTCTGCCAGGCCGAAGCGCTCGGTGGGCGTCGGGCCGAGTTCGATGTCGCCGGTCACGTTGAGCACAGCCTTGAGCTGCTGGCGGCCGGCGCTGATCGGGTCCTTGTAGAGGAATGCGCGCAGCTCGGACGGGTTGCCGCGCTCGAAATAGACCTTGGCCAGTGGCGGGTCGAAGCGCATTTCGATGCGGCGACCCTGGTCGGCCTTGCCCCACGTCCAGCCGCGGTTGTCGGGCAGCAACTGCGGGGCCCCCATGTCGCCGGCGATTTGTGCCGGGTCGAACTGGAACACCAGGCCGCCACCCATGACACCGCTCTGGCGGCTGTGGGCATCGAGGTCGAAGGCCCAGCTCAGGGTTTGCGCCTGTTCCTTGCGGATGTCAGCCTGCAGGTCGAAGTCCAGCTCCTTGTTCTTACCCCGCAGCGTGTAGTGGTCAGGGCCATTGACCTTGAAGTCGGTATAGAAACCGGTCCAGCTCCAGTTGGCAGCCCAGAAATCGAATTTGGCCTTCATGACCGGGCCACCGCCGTGTGTCACGGTAGGCAAGCCATTTTGCTCATCGACACTGACCTGCCAGTCTGAAGCCCCGCTGGCCAGCGGCAGCAGGGCCAGGCCGGCAATGGCCGAAAGGCGCACGTAATGACGCAGGGACAGCCTATTCATGAGCATTACCTGGGTTGTAGGTCGGGTTCTGCCAGCTCAACGGCCGGGCTGTTGTGCAGGCGGCGAACCATCTGGATGTAGGCCACGCCCAGCCCTGCGATAGACCAGTACACCACCGGGATGAAGGTGATGCTGCTGACGGTGAAGATGATGACCAGAATGCCGATCAGCGTTGCCAGCAACACCCGGCCGAGCTGTCGTCGTTCGTCATCCTTGTCGGCAAAACTGAGCATGGCCCTGCGGATACCCAGCAGCAGCACGGCAAAGAACGCCACGAACAGGCCTAGCCCGACCAGGCCGGCCCGCAGCGCCAGGTTGATGTAGGTGTTGACGATATCGATGATGCCTTCGCCCTGGATCATCGCCTGCATTTCGGGTGTGTTACGGAAATCGAAGGAGCCGAACAATGGGTTGCGCTGGATGACGATCCAGGCGTTGTCCATCAGCCGCTCGCGGTAGGTGATGTTCTCTTTTTCGATGCTGCCGATGTACGGCAACAGGTCCAGCACCTTGTCGCCGCCAGGCACGACAGTCAGCAAGGGCAACGCCAGCATGCCAGCCGCACCCAGCAGCGCCAGGCGCTTGACGGCGCCTTTGCCCAGGGCAATGAACACCACCACGATGACCACGGCGCCGATCCACGGGCCACGCGACAATGGCGCGAACAGCCCGGCGGCCAGCAGCAGGGCGCCCATGGCCCTGTGCAGCGGGCGTTGCACATAGCCTTGCACGAACAGGAACAGGCCGATGGCCACGCTCATTACGTAACCCAGTACAATCGCCTGGCCGGTGGTGACGCTCGCCCGCAGCGCACCGCCGCGGCTCAGGTAACCGGACATGCTCCATGGCACGCCCATGGCGTCGACCAGCGCGCTGTACAGTAACCAGTGGCGCACATACTCGGCCACAGCGATCAGCGCCATGACGAAAGAGACGAGTACGAAGGCCAGCAGGGTGTCCTTGAAGTCGCTGATCTGACGCAGGCCACGGCTGGCCACGTAATACGGCAGGAGTACGTCGACATACAGGTACAGCGCCTGGCGCAGCGTGTCGGTAGGGGTGGTTTCGCGCAAATAGAGCACGCTCAGCAGCAGCAGGCCGGCCGCCAGCAACTTATCAGTCCAGGTGCGGCCAAAGCGCAGGGTGTCACCTTGGCGGCGCAGGTGCAGCGCGGCCGGCAGCAGCACGCACAGGCTCAGCAGGCGAATATGGTTCAGGTCAACGAGGTAATTGACCACGCCAAACCCGGGCACCTGTACCGACGCTGGCGGGATCAGGAACAGCAGCATGTAGAACAGCGCCATGGGGTTGTGCTCGCGGCGCCCGGCCAGCAACAGGACGACCGCGCCCACGCCCAGGTACAGCCAGAAGCTGTGCGAGAAAAAAGCCAGCAGGGTCAGCAGGAACCACAGATTACGCCGGCGCTTGTAGTCACTGAGCGGAATCAGGTCGGTGGCAGGCCGCCGGGCCATCAGGAAGACCACGCTCGCCAAAAACAGGATGACGATCAACGCACGAAAATGTTCAGGCATCGGCTATGTACACCTTTCCCTTGGTGGGCAACGGCTAGCATCGTGGCTAATTGAAACTATAGTGACTTTTAGCCAATCAGTCAGAGATTGAAGTCATGCCGTCGATTGATGTGTCAGCCGCCGCGAGCCTGCGCAAGCGGGCCCTGAGGGCCGGGTCATGGAACCTGGTCTCGCAGGTGGCTTCACAGGTGATGCGCCTGGGCGGCAATCTGATCATGGCCCGCTTGCTGCTGCCGGAAATGTTCGGCGTGATGGTCATTGCCACCACTGTTTCGATACTGCTGCATTTGCTTTCCGATGTGGGCCTGCGGCAGAACATCATCCAGAGCCACCGTGGTGACGATCCAGATTTTCTCAATACCGCCTGGACCGTGCAGATCATCCGCGGTTTCCTGCTGTTTGCCCTTACCCTGCTGCTGGCCCTGGGGGCTTGGTTGGCGCAACTGGCTGAGCTTTGGCCGGCAGACTCTACCTATGCCGCGCCCGTACTGCCGATGGTACTGGCGGTCACCGGCCTGTCGGCGGCCATCTGGGGTTTCCAGTCCACCAAGATAGATGTGGCGGTACGCACTTTCCAACAAAAGCGCGTGGTGTTGGTCGACCTTGCCTCGCAGGTGGCTGGCCTGGTGGTGATGCTGGTGCTGGGCTTGCTGACCCATTCGATCTGGGCGCTGGTGTTATCAGGCCTGGTTTCGGCGGTCGTCTGGACCGTGCTGGGGCATACCGCCCTGGAGGGGCCCAACAACCACCTGCGCTGGGACCGTTCGGCGCTGACCGAGCTGATTGTGTTTGGCCGCTGGATCCTGTTGTCGTCGATGGTCGGCGTGCTGGCGATGTACGGCGACCGCATATGGTTTGGCGCCAGCATGTCGGCGGCGCAACTGGGTGTGTATTCGATCGCCGTGCTGATCCTGGGTGCGGTGCAGACCGCGCTCATGAAAATTGTCGGCGCGGTGGCGCTGCCTGCTTTCAGCGAGGCGGCCAGGGCCGACGACAGGCCGCGCCTGAAAGCGCTGTATTTGCGCTTTCGGCTGCTGGTCGACCTGCTGGTGCTGTTCATCTGTGGCGGTTTCCTGACCGCCAGCCCGCTGCTGATCGGCTGGATGTATGACGATCGCTACCGCGAAGCCGGGCCGATGCTGGCGATTCTCTCGCTATCGTTCATCGTATTGCGCTATACCTTGGCTCATCAGGTGTGGATTGCCTTGGGCCTGACCAAGTACCAGGCCATGGACAACATTATCCGCCTGGTCTCGTTATGGGGGCTGTTGCCGCTGTTACTGGCGATTGGCGGGGTGGAGTGGGCTATCTGGGGGGTTGCCCTGCATGCTGTGCCAACGCTGGTGCTGGTTGTGTATGTGAACTGCAAACTGGATATCTTCAGCCTCAAACGTGAGCTGGTGGTACTGCCGATGTTGCTGGTCGGGGCGCTATGCGGGGCACTGTTGACGGCCTTTTTCAACTGGCTGTAGCGCAGTTTGCCGAGTGTAACTTTCATGGCTACAGGTCACGGGATCATGGGGAAGCTCACTTTTTGTACTGCGCAGTTGGGTCGTAGAGGTTTTCTCCAGAGTTGTGTCTTGCTTAGTGTGGGGGGCGCGGTATTTGGCGCCTCGGCGGCCGTTGCCAGCAAGACGGTCGAAAAGCCTGGGTTTGTGGTAATCAACGGTTGGGTATTGCCGTCCCGTTACTTCCGGAACGCGTCAGCATGATCAAGGACTTTCAGCAGCAGAAGGCGCTGCGCGACGACTATGATTTCTGCATCATCGGCGCCGGCCCGGCGGGTATAACCCTGGGCTTGCGCCTGGCAGCCGCCGGCTGGAGCGTCATGATCGCCGAAGGCGGGGGGCGCGAATATGCGCCGTATTCGCAAGACTTGTACGCGTGCTCATCCACCGGCCTGGAACTGTATGCCGAGGAAACCCGCCTGCGTTACCTGGGTGGCACCTCCAATCACTGGGCTGGCCGTTGCCGTCCATTCACCCCCTCGGATTTTGCCGTCGCCCCGCCAGGCGACTTGCCGGGTTGGCCAATTCCCTACTCGGAGATCGAAGGCTTCCTGCCGGCAGCAATGGAGATCGTCGATCTGGCGCCTGGCTCGGATTTTCGCGCGATGAATGCCGGCCTCAATGGTGGTGACTTCGAGGCGGACCGTTTTCTGCTCAGCACGCCGACACGCTTTGCGCAAAAGTACGCTTCAGCACTGGAGCAGACGCCAGGCCTGGACGTATTCATCCACTGTAATTGCGTTGACCTGGAGTTCGACAAGGCTTCCGGCCACCTGGCTGCGGTGGTGTTGTCCGACTATGAGCGCAATCGTCAACGCCTGGTGGCTGGCAATTTCATTCTGGCCACAGGTGCCATCGAGAATGCCCGGCAGTTGCTCAACAGCGAGACCTTGGTGGCCGCAGGCGTGGTGGGCAAGGAAGGGCTGGTCGGCGGGTGTTTCATGGAACACCTGAATATCGAAATGGGCACATTCATCCTTAAGTCCGGGCAGGACCCAGAGCCGCGCCAGTACTACACCACCGATGCTTTCGTCGACGAGTACAAGGCCGGTAAAGGCAATGTCACTGCTGTTTTGCTGGCCGATGTGCAGACCTATGGCCGCACTGCCGAGGTGAAGTATTTTCTCGAGAGCCTGGCCTGCGACATGGGGTTTGCCAACAAGGTCGCCTTCGTCGCCAAGTTCAGTTGCCCTGGTGACGGCGTGATCAGCACCATGATCGAGCAGTTCCCCAACCTGCACAGCCGTATTTCGCTGCTGGACGAGAAGGATGCGCTGGGCGTGGCCAAGGTCAATGTCAATTGGGTGCTGAGCGCCGAAGATCGGCACACCATCAAGTGCATTGGTAGCGAACTGGCCAAGCAGTTCGCCGACATGGATCTGGGGTTCGTCAAACTCAACGATTTCGTCTACGACACCTCGATTCCGCTGAAAATGGCGCCTCATGCCCATCACATGGGCACCACGCGTATGGCCGCCTCGTCACAGTTCGGTGTAGTCGATGCCAATTGCAAGGTGTTCGGTACCGAAAACCTGTATGTCGCCGGCAGCAGCATTTTTGCCAAGGGCGGCGCCTCCAACCCGACCATGCCGCTGTTGCAATTTGCCTTGCGGCTGGCCGACCACCTCGATAACAAGATGAAAGCGGCCAGCAGCGCCGCTGCTTGATGCAGGTTGTACACGGGTGAGTGCGATGCGGTCAGCACCTAGAAGAACGAGACCGGAACGCCTCAGGATACTCCAGATTGTTCAGATCGCGAGGCCAGGCAGTATGAAGGGATGGATACGCAAGGCAGTGGCGCACTACGCCCATGCAACCGGGCGAGGGGGCAAATTTTACAGGAGGTTCTGCAACCCTTCTGGTCTCGAATGGGGGGCCTATCTGGCCCGATGGGGCAACTTTCATTCGGTCGGCAGCAATTTCTACGTCAATACAGGCTGTAAGTTTCTCGACCCGTCGCTGGTCCGTATCGGTAACAGCGTGGGCTTGTCCGACTGTACGTTGATCGGTCATGACGGGGTGGTATTGCTGATCGAGCATCGCTTTGGCAAGCACCTGGATTCGGTCGGATTCATCGACATCAAGGACAATTGCTTCATCGGCCATGGTGCGATCGTGATGCCTCGCGTGACCATCGGGCCCGAATCCATCGTGGCCGCAGGGGCGGTCGTGACCAAGGACGTGCCGCCAGGCACCGTCTATGGTGGCAACCCTGCGGAGTTCATTTGTACCACCGAGCAGTTGATCAAACGGGTCGAGGCACGTTGCGAAGCCTACCCATGGATCGATCTGGTGAAGCAGCGCAACGGTGCCTACGACCCGGAAGTGGAACCGTTACTGATGGCGCAAAGACGCCAGTATTTCTTCGGGGACAGCTAAAATGGCTAGCAAACCAGTGGATGTCATGGTGGTCAACTTCAATACCGCTGGACTGCTGCAGCCGATGTTCGATGCACTGCGCCGGGCCGACAGCGATCGGCTGGCCAGTTACCTGGTGGTCGACAATGCCTCGCGCGATGACTCGGTGCAGCGCATGGCCCAGGTGTGCCCCGAGGCACTGCTGCTGAGCAACAAGCAGAACGTGGGGTTCGGCCGGGCCAACAACCAGTTGTTGGCGCACCTCAAGGGCAAGTACGCCTTGCTGCTCAATACCGATGCCTTCGTTGCCGCCGACTCGCTGCAAAAAACGCTCGACTACATGGATGCCCACCCGGAGTGCGGCGTACTGGGGGTGCGCCTGGAGGGTCGCGATGGCGACCTGCAACCAAGCTGTCGCTACTTCCCCACGCCGCTCAATGTGTTCGTTGGGCGTACCGGGTTGGGGCGGTTCTTCCCAGGGGTGAAGATGGTTGACGACATGAACTGGGACCACGCCTCGGTGCGCGAGTGTGACTGGTTGCCCGGCTGCTTCTACCTGGTACGCCGCGAAGTACTCGACAAGGTGGGTTTGTTCGACCCGCGCTATTTCCTTTATTACGAGGAGGTGGACCACTGCAAGCGGGTGAAGGAAGCGGGCTGGAAAGTGGTGTTCTACCCGCATACCACGGTGGTGCATATCGGTGGCGAAAGCTCCAAGTCGGTGGCGGAGCTGGAGGCTGCCAGCCGGCAGATCTCGTCCTATCAGATCGAAAGCGAGTTGCTGTACTTTCGCAAGCATCACGGGGTGGCGGGGCTTGCCCTGCACATGCTGCTGGTGACGCTGGGCGACTTGGTGCTGGCACTCAAGGCGCTGTTGAAACGACGCGGCTGGGGCGCCATACAGGCCTGCTGGCGTCATTGCCGGGCAACCTGGTCTTTGCTGTTCAAGACCCGGTACGCCAGCCAACCGACAAGGTAGGTGGAGCCATGTTCGAGAATATTCGCGCCGACCTGCGTGCCCATGGCGGGGACTGGGGCGCCCAGGGCTTCTGGGTATTGCTGGTGTACCGCTTTGGCCGCTGGCGCTATACGCTGCGCCCGGCACTGCTGCGCAAACTGTGCTCGCTCATCTACAAGGTGCTGTTCAAATTCGTCCAGATCATCACCGGTATCGAACTGCCGTGCGAGGTGGTGATCGGGCGCAACTTCGTCATCGATCATTTTGGTGGCATCGTTGTCAGCGGCTATGCCCGCTTCGGCGATGACTGCCGTATCCGCAACGGCGTGGTGGTGGGCCTGAAGAATGTCGACGAGCCGATTGCCCCGGTGTTCGGCAATAACGTCGACATCGGCACCGGGGCCAAGGTGCTGGGCAGTATTCGCATCGGCAACAACGTGATCATCGGCGCCAATGCCGTCGTGCTGGTAGATGTGCCTGACAATTCACTGGCAGTGGGGGTGCCGGCCATCATCAAGGCCCGGCAACCGGCCGCCGCGGCATCGGTCGAGTGAGGCCTATGGCAACGGTGATCGGGGTGGTGGTAATCGGCCGCAATGAAGGCCAGCGTCTCGAGCGCTGCCTTGTTTCGCTGGCGCACGGGGCGGACAAGGTCATCTACGTCGACTCGGGCTCCACCGATGGTTCGCTGCAGTTGGCCGCCAACCTTGGCGTGGCGGTGCTGGCGCTGGACATGAGTATCCCGTTCACCGCCGCACGCGCCCGCAATGAAGGTTTTGCCGCCTTGCAGCGCCTGTTGCCATCGATGCAACTGGTACAGTTCGTCGATGGCGACTGCGAGGTGAATGCCACCTGGCTGGCCACGGCGCAGGCTTTTCTTGAGCAGCACCCCGCCGTGGCAGTGGTGTGTGGTCGCCGGCGTGAGCGCTTCCCGCAGCGTTCGGTGTACAACTTGCTGTGCGACCTGGAGTGGGATACCCCGGTCGGTGAGGCCAAGGCCTGTGGCGGCGATGCGCTGATGCGGGCAGACGCCTTTGCTGCTGTGGGTGGCTTCCGGCCTGACCTGATCGCCGGAGAAGAGCCTGAACTGTGCGTGCGTTTGCGGGCCAACGGCTGGAAGGTCTGGCGACTGGCTGCCGAGATGACCCTGCACGATGCCGGCATGACCCGTTTCAGCCAGTGGTGGCGGCGTAGCCTGCGTGCTGGGCACGCCTATGCCGAGGGCGCCTACCTGCATGGCCAGCCACCCGAGCGGCATTGGCTGCGTGAGTCACGTCGGGCCTGGTTGTGGGGCCTGGGCATACCCTTGGTGATCGTGCTGGCCTGCCTGCTGCTGGGCGGCTGGGGCCTGCTCTTGCTATTGATCTACCCCCTGCAGGCCGTGCGCCTGGCCCGCCGCGGCGGCAAGTCGACGCGCGAGAACTGGCTGCAGGCTGTGTTTCTGGTGTTGGGCAAATTCCCGGAAATGCTCGGCCAGCTGAAGTTCCTGCGCCACCGCCTTGCGGCTGGCAAATCGGCTTTGATCGAGTACAAGTGAGAGAAACCCATGATGCTCGGCACCCTCGTGAAAAGCGTGTTTATCTTGCAACCGGGTTACTCGTTGCGGGCGATGCACAACAAGTACAAGTTGGCACGGCAGATCGCCAGGCAGTGGCCTGAGCTGAACGGGTTCATGCAGCGCATGACGGCGGCGCTGGGCCCGCATGGTTTGCAGCGCCTGGGTGTGGATTGTATCGGTGTCGTGCAATGGCCTTACATCAGCCGATGCTGGGAGGCGCCACAGCGTCTGGATGTGGTGGCTTCGCACTTTGAACAGGTGGCTGGGCAGTTCCCGGCGTTGCTGTTGCTGGGGCGCGACGAAAACCTGAAGTTGTGTGACCTGTCCAGCCACTCGCCGGGCTGTTGCCTGGTACTGGACCGGCCAATCTGGTTCAAGCGCGAAGGCGAGCTGGTGCTGAACCTGTTCCAGGCCGACCTGCGTGTGGCATCCCTGGCCTTCACCCTGGGCTGCAGCCAAGGTGAGACCAGCCTCTTCATCGGTGCGGTGCAGGGTATTCACAAAGGTATCGACAGCGAAACCTCACTGGCTATCTACCGTGACCTGACCAAGGACTTCGAAGGGTTGCGGCCACGCAGCCTGTTGCTCGAAGCGTTGAAATGCCTGGGCAGGACCCTGGGTGTGACACAGCTGTATGCCGTCAGTGACGCCTGCCGGCACCATCGCCATCCCTATTTTGGCAGCGACAAGGGCCAGGACCTGGCGGCCAACTACGACGTGATCTGGCAGGAACATGGCGCCACAGCGTCTGACCGTGAGGACTTTTTTACCCTGCCTCTAGCGCCGGCTCAACGGGCGGAAGCTGACATTCCGGCCAAGAAACGGGCGATGTACCGCCGCCGCCAGGCATTGCTTGACGATGTTTTCACCCGCTTGCAGGCAGCATTGCCAAGCAGCAACCACAACCTTGGACTACAAGGAAAACAGGGGGATGCATTTGCTGTGAGTGCATCGGCAGTAGACAGGCCGCCCGTAGTCGACAGCCTGAAGTGAAGGTTGCCAGGGAAGGTTGGTCATCAAGCGGGTTTGGATCTGGATTCGTATGCATATTGCTTACTTCATCAATCAGTACCCGAAAGTCAGCCACAGTTTCATCCGTCGCGAAATTCTGGCGCTGGAGCGCCAGGGGGTTGAGGTGCAACGTATAGCCCTGCGTGGGTGGGACGCCGAGGTGCAGGATGCCGAGGACGCAACCGAACGGGGCAAGACCCGCTACGTATTGCAAGGTGGGCTCAAGGGGTTGTTGGCACCGACGTGGCAAGTACTGCGTACGCAGCCGCGGCGGTTTTTCCAGGCGCTGGGGCTGGCCATGCGCCTTGGCCTGCGGGCCGACCGTGCCTGGCCCTACCACCTGGTCTACCTGGCCGAGGCCTGCCTGGTGCTGCAATGGTTGCAGGCTGGGGAGGCAACACATGTGCACGCGCATTTCGGCACCAACTCTACTGAAGTGGTCATGCTGGCCAACGTTCTGGGCGGGCCGGCATACAGCTTTACCGTGCACGGGCCGGAAGAATTCGACAAACCACAGTTCTTGCACATGGGTGAGAAGGTGCAGCGCGCCGCCTTTGTCGCGGCGGTGAGCTCGTACGGACGAAGCCAGCTGTACCGTTGGGTGGCGCACGAGCACTGGGGCAAGGTGAAGGTGGTGCATTGCGGACTGGAGCGTGGTTTCCATGAGGTGGCGCCAGTCGATGTGCCATCGGCGCCACGGCTGGTGTGTGTTGGGCGCCTGTGCGAACAGAAGGGCCAGCTGCTGTTGCTCGAAGCGGCGCGCTGTCTCGCTGCCCGGTCGATCACCTTCGAGCTGGTGCTGGCGGGTGACGGTGAAATGCGCGAGCAGATCGAGGCCTTGATTGCCCGGCACGGCTTGCAGCAGCAAGTGCGTATCACTGGCTGGATCAGCAGTGCGCAGGTACGTGAGGAAATTCTGGCCGCCCGTGCGCTGGTGCTACCCAGTTTCGCTGAGGGCTTGCCCGTGGTCATCATGGAGGCCATGGCCTTGCGTCGGCCCGTGCTCACCACCTATGTAGCGGGTATCCCCGAGCTGGTGCGGCCTGGCGAGAACGGCTGGCTGTTCCCTGCCGGCGCCGTGGACGAGCTGGCAACAGCCATGGCCGATTGCCTGGCGCAACCGGCCGAGGTACTGCAGCGCATGGGCGAGGTGGCCTACCAGCGTGTGGTGCAACGGCATGACATCGACACCGAGGCGGCCAGGCTGGCCGGCTATTTCAAGGCATACGCATGATAAGTGTATTGGGTTGGTTACTGGGCCTGCTGGCGATCATCGTCCTGGTACCGGTGTTGGTGCTGGTGCTGCAAGTGTTGCTGGCTTGCCTGCCGGCGCGGTCGAGGCCCAAGGGCATTGGCGAGCGCCCGCGAGTGGCGGTGTTGGTGCCCGCCCACGATGAGGCGTTGGTCATTCGCGCGATGCTGGCCAGCGTTACGCCGCAACTGCTGGACGGCGACCGCTTGCTGGTCGTGGCGGACAACTGTTCGGATGACACGGCCCAGTTGGCACGTGAGGCCGGCGCCGAAGTGGTAGAGCGCCACAATACGCGGTTGCGCGGCAAAGGTTACGCATTGGATTTCGGCGTGCGCCATCTGGCTCAGCGGCCGCCCGAGGTGGTCATCGTGGTGGATGCCGACTGCCAGGTGGGCGAGGGGGCGATCGATTGCCTGGCGCGCCGCTGCCACGCACTTGCCCGCCCGGTACAGTCGCTGTACCTGATGCGTGCACCGGCAGGTGCCGGGTTGCGGGTGCAAGTTGCCGAGTTTGCCTGGCGGGTCAAGAACCTGGTGCGGCCACGCGGCTGGGCGCGCCTGGGCCTGCCATGCCAGCTGATGGGCGCGGGCATGGCGTTCGGCTGGCACGATCTGAGCCTGATCAACCTGGCCAATGGTCATCTGGTCGAGGATGTGAAGCTGGGCCTGGACCTTTGCCAGCAGGGTAAACCGCCTGCTTTCTGCCCCGAGGCACTGGTCACTAGCCAGTTCCCGCTCAGCCAGCAAGGCCTCAACAGCCAACGCACCCGCTGGGAGCATGGCCATCTGGGCTTGATGCTTGCCGACGCACCCAAACGGGCGATGGCTGCAATCACCCAGCGCAACGCTAGCCTGGCGGCCTTGACCCTGGACCTGCTGGTACCGCCCCTGGCGTTGCTGGTACTGACCTTGCTCGGGCTTAACCTGGTGACCTGGCTGGCGTACCTGCTGTTCGGCCTGGCGGCGCCCGCGTGGCTCGCCTTTGCCGGTTTGGCCTTGCTGGCCTTCGCCGTGATGTTGGCCTGGGCGCGCTTCTGCCGTGAAGTGATACCGTTCTCGGTGTTGTTGTACGCGCCGTTTTACGCGGCCAGGAAAATGCCCTTGTACCTGAGTTTCCTGATCAAGCGCCAGGTTGAATGGGTGCGTTCAAAACGGGATGACGACTGATGGATCAGTGGCAGAATCGCTGGAAGCGTGTGATCGACCAGCTGGAAGTGATCGCTGATGACGCCGCTGTGCAGCGTCTTCTCGACCGCCTGGCTACGCCGGATACGGGCACTGTGCTGGGCTTCGTCAACGCCCATGCGATGAACCTGGTGGTGCGCGATGGTGGCTACAGCCAGGCACTGTCGGCCGCAGATGTGCTGCTGCGCGATGGCGCCGGCATGGCGATTCTGTATCGCCGCCTGGGCCTGGAACCCGGGCTGAACATGAACGGCACTGACTTCATTCCCAGGCTCATGGCTGCTTACCGAGGGCGCAAGGTCGCCTTCTGGGGCACCCGGCAACCCTACCTGGACCAGGCCGTGCGGCGCTGTGAAGCCGAGTTTGGCATCGTGCCGGTGTCGGTTCACGATGGTTTCGCCAGCCTTGAAACCTATTTGCAGTTGGCCCGCGAGCAGCAACCCGAGCTGATCGTGCTGGGCATGGGCATGCCCAAGCAAGAAGCGGTGGCAGCGGAGTTGGCAGTCACTGGCGGGCCATGCCTGATCGTGTGCGGTGGGGCGATCCTGGACTTCCTCGGCGGCAAGGTCAGCCGTGCCCCCGAATGGCTGCGGCGTTTGGGGGGCGAGTGGCTGTACCGCCTGCTGCGCGAACCCAAGCGCCTGTTCATGCGTTACGTGGTGGGCAATCCGCTATTCCTGTTGCGCACCCTGCTGTACCGGCGGGCGGCGGTTTCGGCCAGGCGGGCCCTATGAATCGGTCAACGATCGCACAAGCGGTGATTCCGGGTACGCCAGCAGCGGGTGGCTGCTACAGTGATATCAATCGCTTGAGGGCGCCACGCGCCTGCTGCACGGGCTTTGCGTAACCTGTTTTCAAGACTTGCTGTTTGATGGAAGGCACTTGCTACGCTCATTTTGATGAGGTCTGAAATGGTTTTCGAACCCAGAAGCAGTCGTTCCTTACTCCAGAGAAGAAGCAGTGTCAGTAACGCCATTCAGGCCGGCCTCGATGGTATTGCCGTCACCGGTATTGCCTGGTACCTGATCTACGACCAGTTCGGCTATATCACATCCGATTACGTGATCATGCTGCTGTTGCTGATTGGCGCACTGGCAGTCATTTATGATCATTACGCCATCTACCGCACCAACGTCGGGCTGTCGATCAAGGCGTTCCGCCTGTTCAAGGCCTGGTCGGCAACGTTTTGCTTCCTGGTCGTCATGGCGTTCCTGACCAAACAGAGCGAAACCTATTCACGGCTATTGGTGGTGCAACTGTTCGTCATTGGTTATGTCGCCCAGCTATTCTTGCATTTTGCCGTGCGCGAACTGCAAAAGCGCTTTAGCGCGCATGCGCGCCTGGACAATGCCCTGATCATCGGCAACGGTGACCTGGCCAACTTCCTGTATCAGAAAATCAGCAACAACCCGTGGTTTGGCGAGCGGGTGCTGGGCTGCGTGCTGCTCGACAAAGGCGATGGACAGGGGTTGGAGCGTGCCGAGGGCAAGCAGCGCCTGCCAGTGCTGGGGCATATTGGCGACCTCGACGAGCTGGTGGCCCAACACGGCATTCGTACGGTGTACCTGGTGACGCCACTGGGTGGCTCCGAGGTCATCAACGACGTTTACTTCAAGTTGCTCGACAAGTGCATTGCGGTGAACTGGGTGCCGGATATCTTCTCGTTGCGCCTGATCAACCACAGCGTGCGGGAAATTGCCGGCATTCCGGTGCTGACCTTGTCGGAGACACCCTTGACGGGCATGAGCCTGTTCTTGAAAAACCTTGAGGACCGGGTGCTGGCCGCGTTGATTTTGCTGTTTGCATCACCCGTATTGCTGGCTGTTGCGCTGGCCATCAAGATTGACAGCCGCGGGCCGGTGTTCTTCCGCCAGGAACGTACCGGCTGGACAGGAGAATCGTTCCGTATCTGGAAGTTTCGCAGCATGCATGTTCACCAACCGGAAGCAGGTGTGGTCAAGCAGGCGCAGAAGAATGACCCACGGTTGACACGGGTCGGCGCCTTTATCCGGCGGACAAGCCTTGATGAACTGCCACAATTGTTCAATGTGCTGACCGGGGAAATGTCCCTGGTAGGGCCGCGGCCGCATGCCTTGCAACATGACACCTTGTATTCGCAGGATATCGTTGACTACTTTGCCCGCCACAATATCAAGCCCGGCATGACAGGTTTGGCGCAGGTGCGCGGGTTCAGGGGGGAGACCAAGGATATCGAGCAAATGATCCAGCGAGTCGACTCGGACATCGAGTACATCAACAACTGGTCGTTGTGGCTGGACTTCGTGATTCTGGTGCGCACGCTCAATGCCTTCACCGGTAAGCAGGCCTATTGAGCGAAGCGCTCCTGCTCAAGCGCGCCCAGGTGGCTATTCCTTGTTCAACGGATGCAACGCCCTGAACCCCCGCGCTTCTTCCACCAGCCAGTCATGCACCGCCCGCGCACCTGGCTGGTTCAAGCCGCCTGGCGGGTAATGCACCACATAACGCTTGTGGTTGGCGATCGGTACACCAAAGGGCACGATCAGTGCGCCGCGCTCCAGTTCGTCATTGAGCAGCGTGCGTCGTGCAATCGCCACGCCGATACCGGCAATCGCCGCCTCGATGGTCAGGTGGTTGCGGTTGAAGGTGTGCCCGCGCCGTACATCCAGGCCGGCGGCGCCGATGCCTTCCAGGTAGAACTCCCACTCGGCATATTCCGAACTGCCACGCCAGGCGGTGATGTCGTGCAGCAGTGGGTAGTGCGCCAGGTCAGCGGGGCCGTGCAGCGGCGGTCGCCCGCGCAGCAGGGCAGGTGAGCACACCGGGAAGATCTGCTCGTCCAGCAGCGGCGTCGAGAGCATGCCTGGGTAGCTACCATCGTTCAGGTCGATGGCCAGGTCGAAGTCACCCGGGGTCAGCGCCTGGGCGCTGTCTTCGGCGACCAGGCGTAGTTCGATATCCGGGTAGCGCTGTTGAAAACGCGGTAAGCGCGGCGTGAGCCATTTGGCCAGGAACGAGGGGATCGAACGCACACGCAATGTGCCGCGGATTTCCCCCGCGTCCAGCCGCAGCAGTTCGGCTTCGATACTGCCGTAGGCTTCCGCCACCGTCTGGGCCAGGCGTTGCCCCTCGGCGCTCAGCTCCACGCCGCGCGCCCGGCGCAGGAACAGCCGGTAGCCCAGGCGCTCTTCCAGCTGGCGCATCTGCTGGCTGACCGCGCCCGGGGTGATGTGCAGCTCTTCGGCACAGCGGGTGAAGGACAAGTGCCGGGCTGCGCAGGCAAATACATGCAGCCAGACGAACATCTGACCGTTGAGTTGTCGTCGCATCGTTTAGTACCACTAAAGGCTTGCTTAGGAAGTTTCGTTGGTCATCTGTGAGCCAGCGCGGCAGTATCGCGCAAAATCGCAATAACGCTCAATTTCTTCAGACAACCTTACCCTGGATGCATGTCAGGGTAGGGGCAGGCATTAGCATGGCTATCAGTGTTTTCGACCTTTTCAAAATTGGTATCGGGCCGTCCAGTTCCCACACCGTGGGCCCGATGCGGGCGGCGGCTACCTTTGCCCAGGCCTTGCGTGCGCAGGGGCTGCTGGCCCAGGTAACGCGCGTGCAAGTGCGGCTGTATGGCTCGCTGTCGGCTACCGGGGTTGGCCATGCCACCGACCGCGCGTGCCTACTAGGCTTGATGGGCCAGTGGCCGGACCGTATCGACCCGTCCACGATCGAGTCGCGCATCGGCCAGGTCCTGCAAGAGCACTGCCTGATGCTCGACGGTAGCCATCCGCTGGCCTTCGACTATGGCCGTGACATGCTGCTGCTCGACGAGAGCCTGCCTTATCACCCCAACGCCATGAGCCTGGACGCCATGGACGGGCAGCACAGCCTGTTGAGCCAGACCTATTTTTCGGTGGGTGGCGGCTTCATCGTCGAGCAAGCCGAAATCGATTCGCCGGCAAGCGACACGAATGCCGTGATGCTGCCTTATGAATTCGACAGTGGTGCCCAACTGCTGGCTTTGTGCAAGGCCCACAACCTGAGTGTGGCGCAACTGATGATGGCCAACGAGTGCGCCTGGCGCCCGGAGGCCGAGGTGCGCGAAGGCTTGCTGCGTATCTGGGCGGCCATGCGTGAGTGCGTGGCGAACGGCTTGCGCAACGAGGGCGTCCTGCCGGGCGGCTTGCACGTCAAGCGCCGCGCCGCGCGGTTGCATCGCAGCCTGCAGGAGTTGGGCAAGCCCAACGTGATCGGCTCGACCCTTGGCGCCATGGAGTGGGTCAACCTGTTCGCCTTGGCGGTCAATGAAGAGAATGCCGCCGGTGGGCGTATGGTTACCGCGCCCACCAACGGGGCAGCCGGCATTATCCCGGCGGTGCTGCACTATTACATGAAGTTCAACCCCGGTGCCTGCGATGCTGATGTGGTGGACTTCCTGCTTGGCGCAGCGGCGGTTGGCATCCTGTGCAAAAAGAACGCCTCGATTTCCGGTGCCGAGGTGGGTTGTCAGGGGGAGGTGGGCTCAGCCTGTTCGATGGCTGCTGCCGGCTTGGCGCAGGTACTGGGTGCTACGCCGCCCCAGCTTGAAAACGCCGCCGAAATTGCCCTGGAGCACAACCTTGGGCTGACCTGCGACCCGGTGGGTGGCCTGGTGCAGGTGCCGTGCATCGAGCGCAATGCGATTGCTGCGGTCAAGGCGATCAATGCTGTGCAGATGGCGCTGCGGGGGGATGGCGAGCACTTCATCTCGCTCGACCGGGTGATCCGCACCCTGCGTGATACCGGGGCGGACATGCATGCCAATTACAAGGAAACCTCGCGCGGCGGTTTGGCGGTCGCGTTTGTCGAGTGCTGAGTTTTAACGCGGTCAACTGGAGCGGCCTTGTGTCACGATGGGCCGCTCCTGAACCCGGTTGCGACGGACTCAGCGGCCTTTCTGCTTGGCTGCCAGGAAGCTCGCACGCATGTCTTTGGCCCAGCCATCGAGCACCGGCTTGACGTCATTCAAGGTCAGCTTCTGGGTATCGTTCTCCAGTTCCTGGCCCGCGCCCTTGCGGACCACCTGGGCCAGTACCTTCTGGCTGGCGCCGTCCAGGAACGCTGCCTCCACACCGACATCCACGTCCTGGTCACGTCCACCCATGGCGGTATTCACTCCTGCCGCGATCAGCGCGATAGGGATCACCTCGTAAGGCTTGAGGCCCTCGTTACTGGTGGACACTGCCGTGATCGCCGGGCGTACCACGATCACGCCCGGGCCAGGCCCCTTGGCCAACGGCATCACGCTGCCCATTTCGCGGCGCAGGGCCTCGTTGAAGTAGCGGGTGATTTCCTGCAGCGTCTGCTGCGAGATAACCGCTGTGGGCTGCGGCTTGGGGTAGAACTGGCTTGGCTCGACGAATACCTGGCTGTATTGATTGATATTGACCTTGGGGTCGATCCAGCGCATGACCGGGTCACCCGACGGGCTCTTGGCCTCTTGCAGCCGGCTGTAGTCTTTGAGGAAGCCGGAGTAATCCTTGGGGTCCACGCGGTTGCTGGAGCAGGCGGCCACGGCAAGCAGCGCGGCGCACAACAGGGTAATGCGAGGCAATGATTTCATGATGAAAAGGCATCCGTGAGAGGTCGGCCTCAACAACGCTAGCAGGTGCGAGGCAGTTGGCCAGTGGACGGGGCAATCCTCTTTGAAAAGAACACAGTGCGTGGCTCGCCCTGAGGGGCGCTGCAAACGTTGTGGCCCACTCAACCCAGGGCCTCACGCAAGCGGTACCACAACATGCCCAGTGCCAGCAGGGGTGAGCGCAGGGCCTTGCCGCCGGGGAAGGTCAGGTGCGGCACGGCGCTGAACACATCCAGGCCGTGGCTGTGGCCGAGGGCGATGCTTTCGGCCAGCAGTTTCGCCGTCCAGTGCGTCACGTTCAGCCCGTGGCCTGAATAGCCCTGGGCGTAATACACGTTGGGGTGCTGGTTCAGGCGCCCGACCTGGGGGAAACGGTTGGCGGTGATACCGATCATGCCACCCCACTGGTAGTCGATACGCACGTTGGCCAGTTGCGGGAACACCTTCAATACCTTCGGCCGCATGTACGCGCCGATGTCTTTAGGGTCGCGCCCCGAATAGTGGCAGGCGCCACCGAACAGCAAGCGGCGGTCTGCGGTAAGGCGGTAGTAGTCCAGGCCGACCTTCTGGTCGCACAGCGCCATGTTCTGCGGGATCAGGCTGCTGGCCAGCGCTTCGGGCAAGGGTTCGGTGGCCACCACATAGCTGCCGGCCGGCAGTACCTTGCCGCTCAGGCGCGGTTCCAGTTCATCGAGGTGCGCATTGCAGCCCAGCACCAGGCTGCTTGCGCGCACCTTGCCGCGCGCCGTGTGCAGCGTCAACCTGGGCCCGTGCTCAATACGCAGCACCGGGCTTTGCTCGAAAATGCGCACGCCCAGGCTGTGGGCCGCGCGGGCTTCGCCCTGGACCAGGTCAAGTGGGTGCAGGTGGCCCGACCCCATGTCTACCAGGCCGCCAGCGTACTGGTCGCTGGCGACGATCTCGTTCAGTTGCCCGGCACCGACCAGGCGTGTTTCATGGCGATAGCCCAAGGCGGCCAGGTCGTCCTGTTCCTCCTTGAAGGCGGCGAACTGCGCCGCAGTGTTGGCCAGTTCGCAGAAGCCCCAGCGCAGATCGCAGGCAATGCCGTAGCGGGCGATGCGCTCGGCCACCAGCTCCACTGAGTCGATGCCGGCCTGCTTCAGGTAGCGCACACCGTCCTGGCCGACATGCCGGTCAAAGCCGCTGACATCATGGCCGATACCGCGAATCAGCTGGCCGCCATTGCGCCCACTGGCGCCCCAGCCGATGCGTCGGGCTTCCAGCAGTACCACCGAGAGGCCGCGCTCGGCCAGCTCCAGGGCTGTATTGACCCCAGTCAGTCCGCCGCCGATCACGCATACGTCGGCCGTCAGTTCACTGTCCAGGCTGGGGTAGGGTGCCGCGTCGCGCGCGGTGGCGGCGTAGTACGAGGCGGTGTGTTGGGTATTGAAAGACATGAGCGTTCTCGACTCAGCGGTTGGACTTGATCTTGCTCCAGGAGCGGGTCATGACGCGCATGATTTTCGGGCTCGGGGTGCTGGAGATGTACAGCTTGTCCAGCACCTCCTGGGGTGGGTAGATCTCGGGGTTGTTCACCAGCGATGCATCCATGTAGGCCTTGGCGTCCGGGTTGGCGTTGGCATAGCCGACCGTGGCGCTGACCTTGGCGATCACTTTGGGGTCGAGCAGGTAGTTGATGAACGCCAGGGCCTGCTCGGGGTTGTTGGCGTCCTTGGGGATGGCCAGTAGGTCGAACCACAGGTTGCTGCCTTCCTTGGGAATGCTGTAGGCGACCTTCACGCCGTTTTTCGCCTCTACGGCGCGGTTGGCGGCCTGGAACACGTCGCCGGAGTAGCCGAACGCTACGCAGACATCACCGTTCGCAAGGTCAGAGACGTACTTGGAGGAGTGGAAGTAGGTGATGTAGGGGCGCAGCTCGAGCAGGCGGGCCTCGGCCTTGGCGTAGTCGCCCGGTTTTTCGCTGCGCGGGTCCATGCCCAGGTAGTTGAGCACGGCCGGGAACAGTTCGTCGGGCGAGTCCATGAATGCCACGCCGCACCGCTTGAGCTTTTTCAGGTTCTCGGGCTCGAACAGCACCGCCCATGAGTCGATATGGTCCACACCCAGTGCCGCCTTGACCTTGTCGACGTT
The DNA here is from genome assembly GCF_058782925.1 of Pseudomonas sp. FW305-E2. Lineage (NCBI taxonomy): Bacteria > Pseudomonadati > Pseudomonadota > Gammaproteobacteria > Pseudomonadales > Pseudomonadaceae > Pseudomonas > Pseudomonas sp. FW305-E2. The sequence continues at coordinate 33,178 of NZ_JBYSYE010000043.1, forward strand.
GTAGCCGATGCCATTGGTGCCCCACAGGTAAGGCACGGCGTACTGGTTGCCGGGGTCGTTCTGTTCAAGTTGTTTGAGCAGTTTGGGGTCCAGGTGCTGCCAGTTCGGCAGCTTGCTGCGGTCCAGCGGCAGGAAGGCGCCGGCCTGGGCCTGGCGGGCGAGGAAGTGGTTGGACGGTACCACCACGTCATAACCCGTACGCCCGGCCAACAGCTTGCCTTCAAGGGTTTCGTTGGAGTCGAACACGTCATAGACCACCTTGATTCCGCTGCTGGCCTGGAAGTCGGCCAGGGTGGTGTCACCGATGTAGTCGGTCCAGTTGTACACACTGACCGTGGGCGCGGCCTGGGTGGTGGTGGCGAACAGCAGGGTGAATGCAGCGGGGATCAGGGCTTGCAGATGACGCATGGGAACACCTCGTTGGTCTTGTTCTTGGAGTTCAGAGCAGGCTTGCCTGTGCATGGGGTGCAAAGCACCCCTCGCGGTGGATCAGACACTCAGCATCAGGAATTCACGCTCCCACGAGCTGATGACGCGCTTGTAGTTCTCGTGCTCGGCGCGCTTGACCGCCACGTAGCCCTGGACGAACTGCTTGCCCAGGTACTGCTGCACGGTTTCGCAGTCTTCCATGTGCTGCAGCGCATCCTCGATGGTGATCGGCAGGCGCAGGTTGCGCCGCTCATAGGCGCGGCCCTGCACCGGTGCGCTAGGGTCGATCTGCTCGACCATGCCCAGGTAGCCGCACAGCAGGCTGGCAGCGATGGCCAGGTAAGGGTTGGCATCGGCGCCCGGCAGGCGGTTTTCCACCCGCATCGCCTCAGGGCTGGACGTGGGCACACGCAGGCCGGCCGTGCGGTTTTCTTCGCCCCACTCGACGTTCACCGGTGCCGAGGTATCCGGCAGGAAGCGGCGGAACGAGTTGACGTTGGGCGCGAACATCGGCAGCAGCTTGGGGATGTACTTCTGCAGGCCGCCGATGTGATGCAGAAACAGCGGGCTCATGCTGCCGTCTTCGTTGGCGAAGATCGGTTTGCCAGTGGCGATGTCGACCACGCTCTGGTGCAGGTGCATGGCACTGCCTGGTTCATCGGTGATCGGCTTGGCCATGAACGTGGCGGCCACGTTGTGCTTGAGCGCGGCCTCGCGCATGGTGCGCTTGAACACGGTGATCTGGTCGGCCAGGTCCAGCGCGTCGCCGTGACGGAAGTTGATTTCCATCTGCGCCGGGCCGTCTTCGTGAATCAGCGTATCCAGGTCCAGGCCTTGGATCTCGCACCAGTCGTAGACGTCTTCGAACAGGGGGTCGAATTCGTTGGCGGCGTCGATCGAGAACGACTGACGGCCACTTTCAGCACGACCGGAACGCCCCAGTGGCACCTGCAGTGGCAAATCCGGGTCTTCGCAGCGCTTGGTCAGGTAGAACTCCATCTCGGGCGCGACGATCGGCTGCCAGCCCTTGTCGGCGTACAGCTTGAGCACCTTCTTCAGCACGTTGCGTGGCGAAAGCTCGATAGGGTTGCCTTGCTTGTCGAAGGTGTCATGGATCACGATCGCGGTTGGCTCGATCGCCCACGGTATCTGGTAAACGGCGGTGGGATCGGGGCGGCAGACCATGTCGATGTCGGCGGCGTCGAGCAGGTTGTAATAGATGTCATCGTCGACGTAGTCGCCGGTGACCGTCTGCAGCAGCACGCTTTCTGGCAGGCGCATGCCTCGCTCATGGAGGAACTTGGCGGTGGGCGCAATCTTGCCGCGGGCGATGCCGGTCAAGTCGCTGATCACGCATTCGACTTCGGTGATCCGGTGTTCTTTCAGCCAGGTGGACAGCTGATCGAAGGGGGCGTTCATACAGACCTCTTGGTTGGGTTTTAGTGGGGGAGCGTGGGCGCTTGCGAAAACCGTTGAACAGTTGCGAAGGCGTTACGCTTCCCAGGTGACGCGCTGCAGACTATCTTGGTCGCAGTCCCCCGGGGCAATCTATCCACTTTCTTCAGTATCGAATGCACCAAAAGAGTGCATACAGGACGATGTGTGACAACCGCCAATGCGTTGAAGGTCCAGGCTTTCCACACCACTGATGTCACCGAGCAAGTGCGCGCCACCCCTGGCTGGCAGCAGCAGTACCGGCAGATGTCGCCCGGCTACTTCAGCGGTGAGCTGCGTTGTCTGGGGCTGGAGGGTGTGGAGGTGTACGAAGAGCGCCTGAACACCCGGGTGGAGCAGTTTTTCCGCGCGCCAAGCGGCTCGCTGGCGTTTTGCTTCGACCGCAGCGAGAACAGCCTGTACCTGCTGAACGAACAAAGCCGCAATATCTGGATTACGCCGGAGAACTACCACGAAGTGGCGGTCGTGTTCGACCAGGCGTTCCTGGCCCGCCATGGGCTAGACCCGCAGCGTCTGGAAGGGTTGTTCATGGTGCCATTGGGTAGCGGCCAGAATGCGCTGTTCGGCAGCTGGCTCAGCGCCACCTTGACCCGGCTGGGCGAGGAGGGTTGCCCGTCGCAAGGGCAGGCCCTGGCTGAGCAGTTGCTGGAGGACTGTCTGTTCATTCTCGACAACGCCAGCCAGCGTTTACAGGGCGTGGCCTTGGGGCGGCGGGACGAGGAAAGGGCGATCATGCACCGGGTCAGCGAATGGGCGGCCGACTGCCCGGAAGAGACGCTGAACCTGCTTGAGCTGGCAGATGTGGCTGGCGTTTCCCTGCGCCAGTTGCAGCAGGCGTTCAAGGCGTTTACCGGCATGCCGCCGGCGCACTGGCTGCGCCTGCGCCGGCTCAACGGTGCGCGGCGTGATTTGTTGCGCGGTGGCGGCGTGACCGTGGCCGAGGTGGCGATGCGTTGGTCGTTCTGGCATTTAGGAAGGTTTTCAGAGAGTTACCGGCAGTTGTTCAAGGAGTTTCCCAGTGAAACATTGAAGCGCTGCAGGGTTTGAGGTGGAGGCGGGGCTGCCGGCCTCTTCGCGGGCTCGCCCGCTCCCACAGCGCCAGCATGGTTACGTGAATCGCACGTAGCCTGGGGGGCGGGCAAGTCCGCGAAGAAGCCAGCCCAGGCAACACTGAGCCCAGCATTCCACGCCGAAAGTTGCTATCGTGCCGCCCTGATTTCACCCGAGGTGCCGATGTTCTACCTGCCTTTGCCCTGCGACCAGGCCGACCGCCTCGCCAGCGCGGCCGTTACCGAGTTCTTCACCACCGCCAGTGTTGTCGATGCCGCTACCGTGCTGTTCGTGCAAAATCTGCCACGCCAGCCTGCCACCGCGTCGGCCGACGCGCAGGAGCGTCGTTTCGCCGAAATCGTGCGCATCGCAAACGAAGTCGAAGGTGTCGCCCCCGGGCGCTTCCAGGCCCAGGTAGCGCAGCAATTCGATCGCGAAGCGTTCGCCATGGGCCTGGGCATGCTGGGCGAAAATGGCATTGCACTGCTGTCGGCCGAAGTGGAGTACCAGGCGGACGAATGGCTGGACGACGAAGGCCAGTGGAACTTCCAGTTCGCCGACCGCTACCGCCAACGGGCCACGCCGCTGCACCCAGTGTACCTGCCGTCGCTGGCCAGTGACTTGATGCTCAGCGACCAGCAGAACCGCCTGCTGCGTGAATTCCTCAGTGGCGTCGACGAGTCGGTGGCTGTGCAAGGTTTCGCCGGCACCGGCAAGACCTTCCTGATTCACCAGTTCGCCCGGCTGCTGGAGCCACAGCGCACCTTGCTGCTGGCCTTGACCGAAGGGCAGTTGCGCGCGCTGCAGGCGCGGGTCAAGGACGCTGCCGCCTATACCGCGCTGACCTTCGGCCAACTGGCTGACGAGCTGCTCAACCGTGACCTCACCAGCAACGGCTGGCGATTGCGCGATCCATACCGCACCAAGCTGTCCTGGCGCCCCCAGGAAGCGCAAGTGGTGCGCTGGCTGGCCATCCCTGATATCGGCCCGCTCGCAGCGCGTGACGTGGTTGCCTTGTGCATCCGCGCCGTGCGCACGTTCTGCCACAGTGCCGATACCCAGCTTCAGCTGCACCACTTGCCCTGGGCCGGGCCTGGCACCTCGCCGCTGGATCAGGAGGTGCTGCTGGAAAAGGCGCGTCTGTACTGGCAAGAGCTGATTCGCCCGTCGGCGCGGGACATTCAGCTACCGGTGCGTGACTACCACCGGGTCAAGCTGCTGTCGCTGACCGAGCATGTGATCGACAGCCGTTACACCCATGTCATCGTCGACGAGGCCCACGAGCTGTCGGCACCGATGCTGGCGGTACTCGATCGCAGTCCGCAGTCGATCATTACCCTGGGTGACGAACTGCAAAACCTCAACGGCCTGAGCCCGCACCATGGCAGCTTCATCCGGCAACGCTGCATTGACCATTCACTGCGCGCCGGGCCGGCAATGGACAACGTGCTCAACCCGCTGATCCAGGCGCACCCGGCCACGATCCAGGCGGCCTTCAGTGGCAACGCCGAGCACTACACCCGGGTCAGTTTCTTCGATACGGTGATGGTGCCGGAACAGCCCACGGCGCTTATCGTCGATGATGAATGGGGCCTGTTTGGCTGGTTCCAGCGCCTGACGCATCAGGGGGTGCCGTTCTTGTTGCTGAAAAGCGCTCGCAAGGACTTTGAGCTGTTCGTCGAGGACTGCATCGAGCTGTACCGCTACGGCACCCGACCGCGCCACCCGATGCTGTTCCGCTATGCCAGCTGGCAGGCGCTGGAACAGGACAAGGGCGATGACAAAGCGTTCGTCGCCGTGGCCAATATGCTGCGCAAGGGCTACACGCCGGAGCACTTTGCCAAGGCCAAGAGCCGTTACCGCTGGGACAAGGCGCCGAAGCTGTTTCTGGGGCGAGTACGGGATGTGAAGAACATGGAGTTTGCCCGGGTGATGGTGTCGCCGGAGCTGATGGTGGCGCCACAGGTGGCGGGTAACCGCAATGAGCGGGCGCGTATGCTGGCGGGGTTGTATACCGCCTGTTCGCGGGCGCGGCATGAACTGATCGTGCCGGGGGGGATGCTGGACTGGGTCAAGGACCAGGTTCGGGATTGACGCAGCTGGGGCTGCAAAGCAGCCCCAGGGTCATGAATCAGTTACGGTCCAGCCACACCGTCTGGGCATTGGTGAACTCACGCACACCAAAGTGCGACAGCTCACGGCCGAAACCACTCTTCTTCACGCCGCCAAACGCCACGCGGGGGTCGGAAGCGCAGTAGCCGTTGATGAACACGCCACCGGTATCCAGCGCGGCGGTCATGCGTTCGGCCAGCGCATAGTCGGCTGTGTAGATGGTCGAGGCCAGGCCAAACTCGCTGTCGTTGGCCAGCTCCACGGCATGGTCGGCATCGCGTGCAGTGATGATCGCCGCTACCGGGCCGAACAGCTCCTGCTTGAACGCGGTCATGTCCGGGGTGACATTGGCGAACACGGTCGGCGCGTAGAAGTTGGCCACGCCTTCGACCTTGTTGCCGCCCAGCAGCAACGTGGCGCCTTCGGCCAACGTCGCCTGAACCTGGCCGTCCAACTCGTCGCGCAGGTCATAGCGGGCCATCGGGCCGATATAGGTGTCGTCCTCCAGCGGGTTGCCGATTTTCAACTGGCGAGTGGCTTCAACGAACTTGTGGGTGAACGCGTCGACGATGCTGGCTTCCACGATCAGGCGCTTGGCGGCGGCGCACACCTGGCCGGTGTTCTGGTAGCGGCCTATCACCGCGGCCTGGACGGCAGCATCCAGGTCGGCATCGGCCAGCACGATGAAGGGATCGGAGCCACCCAGCTCCAACACGCACTTCTTCAGCGCGGCACCGGCCTGTGCACCAATCGCCATGCCGGCACGCACGCTGCCGGTCAGGGTCACGGCGGCGATGCGCGGATCGTTGATGGCGCGGGTGACGCCATCCGGGGTCACGTTCAACACTTCGAACACGCCTTCCGGCAGGCCGGCATCCTTGAACAGCTCACCCATCAGGTAGGCGCTGCCCATTACGTTCGGTGCGTGCTTGAGCACGTAGGTGTTACCCGCCAGAAGCGCCGGCACGGCGCCGCGCAGCACCTGCCAGACCGGGAAGTTCCACGGCATCACGGCCAGGATCGGGCCCAGCGGGCGGTATTCGATACGGGCTTTTTCGACCTGGGTTGGCTCGGCGGCGAGCATGGCCGGGCCGTGCTCGGCGTACCAGCGGCACAAGCCAACGCATTTGGCGACTTCACCACGGGCCTGGGCGATCGGCTTGCCAATTTCACGGCTGATCATGTGCGCGAAAGCTTCAGCCTTGGCTTCGAGGGTGCCGGCCAGGGCCAGCAGGTACTCGCTGCGCTGACCCAGCGACACCTGGCGCCACTGGCGATAGCCAACCTTGGCACGTTGCAGCGCCGCTTCCAGTGCGGCGTCGGTGTCGAACGGGTAGGCGCCAATCTGCTCGCCGCTGTACGGGTCGAGGGAGATGGCGTGGGTCAGGCTGCTGATCGCGCTCATGGCGGGACACTCTCGTTGTTGTTAATCAATGAGGCCAGACTAGTGGGCTATGGCTTTAATGAAAACTGAATAATAATGAGCGAAACATTCACGTTTGGAGAATGCCTGTGGACCTGGTGCAACTGGAGATCTTCAAGGCCGTGGCAGAGCAGGGCAGCATCAGCGCCGCCGCCCAGCACATCCATCGGGTGCCGTCGAACCTGACCACGCGCATCAAGCAACTGGAGGAGGACTTGGGTGTAGAACTGTTCATTCGGGAGAAGAGCCGCCTGCGCCTGTCGCCTGCGGGTTGGAACTTCCTCGAATACACCCGGCGCATCCTCGACCTGGTCCATGAGGCGCGGCTGACCGTGGCGGGTGAAGACCCGCAGGGCACCTTTGCCCTCGGATCGCTGGAAAGCACGGCGGCGGTGCGCATCCCGGCGCTGCTGGCCGCCTACAACCAACGCTACCCCAAGGTTGACCTTGACCTGTCCACCGGGCCCTCCGGGACCATGCTCGAAGGCGTGCTGTCTGGCCGCCTGGTGGCCGCGTTCGTCGACGGCCCGGTGCTGCACCCGACGCTGGAGGGCATACCGGTGTTCGAGGAAGAGATGATGGTCATTGCGCCGCTCAACCATACACCGGTGACCCGCGCCCAGGACGTGAACGGTGAAAGCATCTACGCCTTCCGTGCCAACTGTTCATACCGCCATCACTTCGAAAACTGGTTCGTGCAGGACCAGGCGGTACCGGGCAAGATCCACGAAATGGAGTCGTACCACGGCATGTTGGCCTGCGTCAGTGCGGGTGCCGGCCTGGCCATGCTGCCACGCAGCATGCTCGACAATATGCCCGGGTGCAGCACCGTCAGCGCCTGGCCAATGTCGGAGGACTTCCGCTATCTGAAAACCTGGCTGGTATGGCGACGGGGTACGGTCTCGCGCAGTTTGAGCATGTTCGTGAAGTTGCTTGAAGAAGGCCGCGCAAGCTGATGTTTTCACTCGATAACCTGATTATCTGAAGTGAATTTCATCTCCATGACCAGGCATCAGCACGAACACCCCTTCGCTGGGAGGATCAAATGCTAGGTAAGCCATCCTCGAAAGGAGGGTCGTACCATGCGTAACCATCACTATGCGCTCGGCGCAGCCTTACTGATCACCCTGGCCCTGCCATGGACCCTGGCCGCCGCCGCCGACCTCAATGCCCCCATCGACATGCAGGCCGTGCAGTTGCAACCGCAGGAGCAGAATGGCGTGCGCTACCTGCAGGGCGGTATCGGCCAGGACGAGGCCAATGCCCTGCGCAAGACCACGGGTTATGACCTGCACGTAGAGCTTTCGACCGGCCCGGAAGGCAAGTTCCAGAGCGGGGCCACCGTCGATATCCAGACTGCCCAGGGCCAGCCCGTGATCAGCGTCAGCGATGCCGGGCCACTGCTGTATGTGCAGCTGCCTCCCGGCAAATACAAGGTCATTGGCAATGCCCAAGGTCAGGCGGTGCAGCAGTGGGCGGCCGTCACGGGCAAGGCCCCCACGACCGTTAGCCTTAATTGGCGTTGATGAAGAGGCAGGCAGGAGTACGGATGTACTCCTGCCTGGGGTAAGGTCACGCCTCGCGAATGCCTGTGCCCGGCAAGCACATCTTTACCGAGTGTTTTAGCCAATAGTGGCAATACACTTCCAACTTTCTGATTATCTGGACAATAATCAGAAAAGTATTACTTCGTATGACCGGTCTGGATGCACCGGTCAGCGCAAACATCGAGGGGCCCAAGCCCCCGCTTGCCGTGTAGACCATCAGGAGAGTCGTTGATGAAAACCCGTCTAGCCGCTTCGCTGGCCGTTGCAGTGCTGGCCTTTGCCGGGGCCGATCTGGTTCAGGCTGCGCAGATATCAGGCGCCGTGGGCGCCACTGGCCAAGGTGACATGACGTACCGTATCGGCCTGTCGTTCGACTGGGACAAGACATGGCTGGAAAGCAGCGCCGGCCATGTGAGCGGTTACTGGGATGCGGCCTACACCTATTGGGAAGGTGGCGATGCCAGTGGTGCGCACTCGCTGTCGTTCAGCCCGGTGTTCACGTATGAGTTCAGCGGCTTTACCTACACGCCTTACATCGAGGCAGGTATTGGCCTGGCAGCGTTTTCAAAGACCGACGTGGGCGACCAGCGACTGGGGTCGGCGGTCAACTTTGAAGACCGTATCGGCTTTGGCCTGAAGTTGCCGGGAGAACAGAAGGTAGGCATCCGTGCCATGCACTACTCCAACGCCGGTATAAAGCAGCCAAACGACGGCATAGAGTCGTACTCGCTGTTCTACAGCACAGCGTTCTGACATGACGGGGCCGCGGCGCGGCCCCGGCAATTCAGAAGGTATACGAAACGCCGGCCTGCACCGTGCGCGGTGCGCCGGGGTATACGTAGCTGTTGAACGCCCCTTCGTCATACCCCTTGTTGAACACGTTTTTCACGTCCAGGTTCAACCGCACGTGTTCGTTGACCTTGTAGAAGCTCAACAGGTCGACCACGCTGTAGCGTTCCATCGTGTAGGTGGCTGCCGATGTCTGCCCGGCACGGTCGTCTACATACTTAACGCCTACGCCCAGGCCAAGGCCTTTGACCAGGCCATCCTGGAACTCGTAAGTGTTCAGCAGGCTAAAGGTGCTGCGCGGGATATTGGCCAGGCGCGTTCCCTTGGGCAGGGTGGTGTCCTTGGTGACTTCGGCGTCCACGTAGGCATAGCCACCGATCATGCGCCATTCGGGGGTGAGGTTGCCGGCGACGTTGATGTCCAGGCCACGGCTGCGCACCTCGCCGGCCGCGATCTTGTAAGTACCAGTAAGGTCGCTCGGGTCGTTGGTCAGTACGTTTTCCTTGACGATGTGGTAGATCGCCGCGTCGACACTCAACTGGCGGTCGAGTGACTCCCATTTCACACCCAGCTCGTAGGATTTGCCCTTCTCCGGGTCGAAACCACCGCCACTGGCCGGCGTGCCCGTATTGGGTTTGAACGAGCGTGCGGTGTTGGCGTAGACCGCCAGGGTATCGGTCAGGTCGTAGATCAAGCCAAGGCGGGGTGTGACGCCGTTTTCGCCCTTGCTGAAATCGCCGGCATTGTTCAGCTTGTTGTCATAGTCATGCTCGAAACGCTCGAAGCGCACGCCTGCCAATGCCTTCAAACGCTCGGTCAGGGCCACTTGGTCCTGAATGAAGAACGCCCACGTCTGCAGGTTTTCCTTGTCCCAGGTGGTGGTGCGGTTCAGGGCCGGACGCGGCTGGCCCAGTACCGGGTTGTAGATGTCGATCGGGTAGGCTGCCGAGGAACGCTGGATGATCGAGTTGTAGTCGTAGTTCTCGTATTCGACCCCGGTCAACAAGGTATGGCTGAAATTGCCGGTGTCAAAATGCCCGGTCAGGTTCAGCTGCCAGTCGCGGTCGGTCCACTCCAGCTTGCGGTAGTTGAAGTTGCGCTGCAGCGTGCGTCCGTCTGCCGGTGCGCCGTCGGCTTCGACAGCGTTGCCCTTGAGCGAGCCATCGAGGAACTGGAACCCGCCAGCCAGCGACCAGTTGTCATTGAGCAGGTGCTCGAAACGCACCTGGGCCATGTTGTTGTCATTGTGCAGCAGGTTGTCGCTGCCTTTCTCCCAGATATAGGTATCGCGCGAGGCGCTGCCGGTCTGGGTGGGGTAGCGGGTCAGGCCGCGATCGAGGGGGTGGTTGTTGCGCATGAAATCGCCTTCGAAGGTGATCTTCGTGGCGTCGTTGACCTGCCAGCTGATAACAGGGGCGACATTGTAGCGCTCGCTTTCGACATCGTCGCGGAAGCTGTCGCCGCCTTCACCCAGTACGTTCAGGCGGTAGGCCAGCGAGCCGTCCTGGCTCAGCGGCCCGGTGGCATCAAGGGTGGCACGGTGCATGCCCTGGTCGTCGAACTGGCTGCCAAGGGTGACCTTGGACTCGGGCAACGGCTGCTTGCTGACCACGTTGAACGTACCGCCGGGGTCGCCACGGCCGTACAGGCTGCTGGCCGGGCCACGGATGACCTCCAGGCGCTCGACGGTGTTGGCATCCGGAGCATTGGGGTAACCGCGGTTGATCGGAAAGCCGTTGCGATAGAACTCCCCGGTCGTGAAGCCACGCACGGTGAACGTTGTCAGGCCCTGGCCGCCGAAGTTGTTGGCGCGGCCGACACCCCCGGCGTAGTCCAGGCCGTCCTGCAGGCGCGTGGCGCCCGTGTCTACCAGCACATCCTTGGGCACCACGCTGACCGATTGCGGGGTTTCGTGCAGCGCCGTGTCGGTGCGGGTGGCACTGGCCGAGCGGGTGGCCTTGTAGCCATCGACCGGGCCGTCGGCGCGTTCACCGTCGGCAGTACTGGTGATGCTCAGGGCCTGGAGTTCGATCGGGTTAGGGTCGCTGAGCGGTTCAGGCTCGGCAAAGGCCAGCGGGGAGACAGCATGAAGCACACAAAGCGAAACGAACGTGTGGCGCATCGACAGTACGGTCCTTGAATAGGGCGCTGAGGGGCTGGGTCGGGAAACGCCGCGAACATACTACGAATCATTATCAAATGCATTAATTTTGAGTGGCACTGGTGTACCAGATACCAGCGACGATAAAGCGTCAGTGACAACAGTGCCTGCAGGGCACTGCGAAGGGGCCGACAGGTTAGAAGCTGCTCTGTGGGTGCAAGTGCCTCTTCGCAGTACAAGGTTATTCCTGCCTGGCCCCTGGGCAGGCTGCTGAAGCTCAGCGAACAGCCTTGATCGCCAGCACATTGCACAGCGGGTGTTCCAGCACATGCGCCGTTGTCCCGCCCAGGAATGTCTGCATGGCGTCATGCCGGTGGCTGCCCATGACGATCACGTCCACCCGGTTGTGGCCGACGAACTGGGCAATGGCCCTGATCGCGGCCCCTTCGAGGAAGTGCCGGCGCTCCAGCGGGATCTGGTGATGGTCGCCCAGGCGGTTGAACGCCGCCCGCTGCGCGGTTCGCACACTGCTGTCGAAGCCGGGCATGGTGACCGTACCGGCGCCGAAGTCGGCGATGTGGGTCTTGGCCGCGTCGCACACATGCAGCAGGTGCAGTTCGGCGTTGCACTGCAGGGCCAGGTCATGGGCGCACTGGATGACCTGCTCGTCCAGGTGTTCGCCAGCGCCGTGGCTGTTCAGGTTCACCGCGGCGGCGATCTGCCGTGGCAGGGGCAGGCGAATGTCGCTGACCAGGTGCACGGCGACCGGGCTGTCCTTGAGCAACTGCCAGTCCAGCGGCGTGACCAGCAGGCGTTTGAGTACGGGCTCGTGCTGTACGTCCTTGACCAACAGATCGCAGCCCAGCCGTTCGACCCGTTCCAGTACGCTGCCCAGCGGGTCGCGGGTCAACAACAGCTCGGTGGACACGTCCACACCGGCATCGCTCAGCTGTTCGGCCTCATCCGCCAGCCACTGGCGGTTGTCGCTGAGCAGCCGCTCACGCTCACGACCATCGCTCATCAAGCCAAAGGTGTCGACGTCGTCGACGAACACATTGATATCCAGCAGGGCACCGCTGGACTCTGCCAACGCCGCCGCGCGTTGCAGCGCAGGCGTATGACGCATTTGCGGGCCGAGCATGACGAACAGACGTTTGAACTGGCTCATCGCACACCTCCACGTGTGGCAGCCCCCCGGTAACCTGATCATGTTCAGTCTAGACTGCCGCAGCGTACACCGGGGCGATGTGTCGGGTATGATGCGTGCCCCATCATTGTCACGAGGCCCGTCCCATGTCCCTGAGTGCTGAACAGATCGTTGAGTATCGCGCCTTTGCCGAGCAATTGGCCGATGCTGCCGCTGCAGCGATCGCGCCGTACTTCCGCGCCAGCCTGGATGTCGAGGACAAGGGCGGGCGTCTGTATGACCCGGTGACCGTGGCCGACAAGGCCGCTGAAGACGCCATGCGTGAGTTGATCCAGGCACGTTACCCCGAACATGGCATTCTTGGCGAAGAGGCCGGTGTTGCAGTGGGCAGCAGCCCGTTGACCTGGGTGCTGGACCCGATCGATGGCACCCGCGCCTTCATTACCGGCTTGCCGCTGTGGGGCACCTTGATTGCCCTGAATGACGGCACCCGCCCGGTGCTGGGCGTGATGAACCAGCCGTTCACCGGCGAACGTTTCGTGGGTACCCCGGCAGGCGCCTGGCGCAGTGGCACGCCCCTGAAGACACGTGCCTGCGTTGACCTGTCTGCCGCCACGCTGATGTGCACCACGCCGGACATGTTCGACACCGCCGAGCGCAAGGCGGCATTCGAAGCGGTCGCCGGCAAGGCGCGGTTGATGCGTTATGGCGGTGACTGCTATGCCTACTGCATGCTGGCCTCGGGCTTTGTCGACGTGATTGTCGAAGCGAGCCTTCAGCCGTATGACGTTCAGGCGCTGATGCCGATCATCGAAGGGGCGGGTGGCGTGATCACGGCATGGGATGGCAGTTCGGCGCAGGATGGCGGGTGCGTGGTGGCCTGTGGGGACCCTGCGCTGCATGCGCAGGTGCTGGAGATGCTGCGCCACGCCATGTGATCCGGGCTCGTCGGCCCTGGCCTCTTCGCGGGCGAGTCCCTTTTTGGGGGAGCGGGTTCACCCGCGAAGAGGCCGCCACAGGTTTGCATTCTCTCCAGCCACCGCACTTTTTCCCATTTTCGGGCTCTATGCTTGGCCAGGCCGCGCTGACTCCCAGCGCAGCCGCCGAATATCGACCCGGTGCCGATGGTTGCAAGCTACCCGAATTTCCTCCCCCGCCTGCTTCTGACAAGTGCCCTGGCATGCCTGTGCGCCTGTACGCAGCAGCAGGGCCGTGACATGGTCAACCAGCTCGGCAACGGTAAACCCAGCGAGCTGTTCCAGACCAGCGTCGACCGCCTGGCCACGCTGTCGATGCGCGACAACCTGCAAAGCCTGTACCTGCTGATGAACAAGCTGTACCTGCGCAACCCCAGCCAGTGGAAGATGTCTGGTTACCTGGACGCCGCCACTGCCGAGCGACAGATCCGCATTGCCATCGAACAGCGCCGGCCGCTGCCACAACTGGGCAACCGCCGTGACCTTGCAGCCTTGAGCTACGCCCTGAGCCCCGAGTTTCGCGGGGACCGGGTCGGCGCCTTCATCTACGCCATTGGCAGCATGCTGATCACCGCGCATGGCGGGCGTACCGAGTTCTACATGACCGATACCATCGACCCCCTGTTCGTCAACAACGCCGCGCGCAATATCGAGAAGGCAACATGGATGCTCAGCCAGCGGCAAGATGCCAATGGGGTGTTGCTGCTGTTCTCGAACGAGATCTCGGAGGAGGGCAGCAACCTGAGTTTTGCCGTTGAATTCGGCAAGATCGTCGCGCGGCTGGACTTGCTGGCCGAGTTGCTGGATGAGCGTTATCGGCGCATAGGCTTGAATTACGCGCAGAGCCTGTTGCTGATGAACTTCCTGCCGGTGCAGTGAATGACGGTCGTTGCAGGAGCGCTTGTTCCGCCGTCACGTGCAGGCCACGCGAGTACCGGAAGATACTGTTCGATAAACGAACACGCATGACGCCTGACCTGTCCGCTATCCGCCCAGCCAATCCCATCGTTGCATTGCCCAACCCCCGCCTTTTTGCTGTAGTGTCCCTGTCCGCCGGCTGTCGCCTGCCCCTGCGACGCGCTGCCAGCCCGATAGAATGACCGTGATGACCGCAACCACAGCCCACAAGGCGGTAGGGCGCGGCGACCAGAACAATAACGATACCGAGTGCCTTGCCTATGGAAAGCCGCCTGCTGAGCGAGCGCAGTAGCGTGTTTCACCACGCCGACCCTTACGCTGTGTCCGATTATGTGAACCAGCATGTAGGCCAGCATTGCATCGGTCTGTCCCGCACCACCCACCCCCAGGCC
>NZ_JBYSYE010000044.1:0-47042 GCF_058782925.1 Pseudomonas sp. FW305-E2
GCCGGGGGATGAGGTGGTCTGGCGGCGGCCGGTGGGGGAACAGGTGATAGAGGTGGTTGAGATTCTGGGCGAGGGTTGAGGGCCCTGGGGCTGCTTTGCAGCCCATCGCGACGCAAGGCCGCTCCCACAGGGCCTTGACTGCCTGGTTGTCCAACTTCTCGGGTGCAGTCCAGCCTGTGGAAGCAACTGTCTTGCTCAATTTCTAAAAGCTGGCGCCATCCCTGTGGGAGCGGCCTTGCGTCGCGATGGGCCGCAAAGCGGCCCCTACGGCCTCAGATCAGACCACGCCCTGAGCCAGCATCGCATCGGCCACTTTCACGAAGCCCGCAATGTTCGCCCCCTTGACGTAGTTGATACGGCCATCAGCCTCTTCACCGTAGTGCACGCATGCATGGTGAATCGACTGCATGATGTTGTGCAGCTTGCTGTCCACTTCACCGGCCGTCCACAGCAGGCGCATGGCGTTCTGCGACATTTCCAGGCCCGACACGGCTACGCCGCCCGCATTGGAGGCCTTGCCCGGGGCGTACAGAATGCCGGCGTCCAGGAAGATATCCACAGCCTCGAGGGTAGTCGGCATGTTGGCGCCTTCGGCCACACAGATACAGCCGTTACGCAGCAAGGTGCGGGCATCTTCGGCGCCCAGCTCGTTCTGCGTGGCGCATGGCAGGGCGATGTCGCACGGCAGGCTCCACGGGGTCTGGCCCTTGCGGAACTCCAGGCCGAATTGCCCGGCCAGCTCGCTGATACGTCCACGCTTGACGTTTTTCAGCTCCATCAAGGCGTCCCACTGAGCGTCGGTCAGGCCGGCTTCTGCATACAAGGTACCTTCAGAGTCAGACAGCGAGATCACCTTGCCGCCCAGGTCCATGACCTTACGCGCAGCATACTGGGCGACGTTGCCCGAACCAGACACCGCCACGCGGCGGCCGTCGATACGCTTGTCCTGACGCTTGAGCATTTCTTCGGCGAAGTAAACGCAGCCATAGCCGGTGGCTTCCGGGCGGATCAGGCTGCCGCCATAGGTCATGCCCTTGCCGGTCAACACCGAGGTGAACTGGTTGGCCAGGCGCTTGTACTGCCCGAACATGAAGCCGATTTCGCGGGCACCCACGCCGATGTCACCGGCCGGTACGTCGCAGTCCGCGCCAATGTGTCGATACAGCTCGCTCATGAACGCCTGGCAGAAGCGCATCACTTCGGCGTCGCTCTTGCCTTTCGGGTCAAAGTCCGAGCCGCCCTTGCCGCCACCCATGGGCAGCGAGGTCAGCGAGTTCTTGAACACCTGTTCGAACGCCAGGAACTTCAGCACGCTGAGGTTCACCGACGGGTGGAAGCGCAGCCCGCCCTTGTACGGGCCAATGGCACTGCTCATCTGAATGCGGTAACCGCGGTTGACCTGCACCTTGCCCTGGTCGTCGACCCAGGAGACGCGGAACAGTACGGCGCGCTCGGGCTCGACCATGCGCTCGAGGATGCCGGACTGCAGGTAGTGGGGGTTGGCTTCAAGGAATGGCCACAGGGTGCGCAGCACCTCTTCCACCGCTTGGTGGAATTCCGGCTGGCCTGGGTCACGCTGCTTTAGGCGTGCAAGGAAATTGTCGACAGATTCGATCATGGTAGACATCTCACCAAGAGGATTGGACTTATTGGTTTTTTTCAGAAATGTACCAAGAAGCAATCGCACCGGAATAGGGCGAAATGTCGTTTTTTTGAAATTATTTGGTGCGTTTTATGTAAGTGTATACAAAATACACCTTCGCCTCGCCCTTTATAGCGGTCCGCCAGGCCCAAGAATGGGGCCCCTTGGGGCCCCATTCTTGTGCATCAGAAAACCGGCTTACTGTGCCAGTTTCTTGTGCCGTACACGGTGCGGCTGGGCTGCAGCATCA
This sequence comes from Pseudomonas sp. FW305-E2, assembly GCF_058782925.1. Lineage (NCBI taxonomy): Bacteria > Pseudomonadati > Pseudomonadota > Gammaproteobacteria > Pseudomonadales > Pseudomonadaceae > Pseudomonas > Pseudomonas sp. FW305-E2. The sequence goes on from NZ_JBYSYE010000044.1 coordinate 1,893, forward strand.
CCCAGACGCTTCTTGCGGTCGGCTTCGTACTCGGTGTAGTTACCTTCGAAGAACACCACGTTCGAGTCATCTTCGTACGCCAGGATGTGAGTAGCCACACGGTCCAGGAACCAACGGTCGTGGGAAATCACGATCGCGGCGCCCGGGAAGTCCAGCAGGGCTTCTTCCAGCGAACGCAAGGTTTCGACGTCGAGGTCGTTGGACGGTTCGTCGAGCAGCAGAACGTTACCGCCTTCCTTCAGGGTCAGGGCCAGGTGCAGGCGGCCACGCTCACCACCGGACAGGTCCTTGACGAACTTCTGCTGATCGCCACCTTTGAAGTTGAAGCGACCAACGTAGGTACGCGAAGGGATCTCGTAGTTGCCGATGCGGATCTGGTCGGAACCGTCGGAGATCTGCTGGAACACGGTCTTCGCGCCGTCCAGGTCCTCGCGGCTCTGGTCCACACAGGCCAACTGCACGGTTTCACCGATCTCGATGCTGCCCGAGTCCGGCTGCTCCTTGCCCATCAACATGCGGAACAGGGTCGACTTACCGGCACCGTTACCACCGATCACGCCCACGATGGCGCCTTTGGGCATGGAGAACGACAGGTTGTCGATCAGCACACGGTCGCCGTAGCCCTTGGTGACGTTCTTGAACTCGATAACCTTGTCACCCAGGCGCGGACCGGCCGGGATGTAGATTTCGTTGGTTTCGCTGCGTTTCTGGAATTCCTGCGACTGCATTTCTTCAAAGCGCTGCAGACGGGCCTTGGACTTGGACTGGCGGGCTTTGGCGCCTTTGCGCACCCACTCCAGTTCCTCTTTCATGGCCTTCTCGTGGGCGCTCTGCTGCTTGGATTCCTGCGCCAGACGCTCCGACTTGGCTTCCAGCCAGCCCGAGTAGTTGCCTTCGTACGGGATGCCGGCGCCGCGGTCCAGCTCCAGGATCCAGCCGGCGACGTTGTCGAGGAAGTAACGGTCGTGGGTAATGGCTACCACGGTGCCCGGGAAGTCGTGCAGGAAGCGCTCCAGCCAAGCCACCGAGTCGGCGTCCAGGTGGTTGGTCGGTTCGTCGAGCAGCAGCATGTCGGGTGCCGACAGCAGGAGGCGGCACAGGGCCACACGGCGTTTCTCACCACCGGACAGGTGTTCGATGCGCGCATCCCAGGCCGGCAGGCGCAGGGCATCGGCAGCGACGTCCAGCTGGCGCTCCAGGTTGTGGCCATCAGCGGCCTGCAGGATGGCTTCCAGCTTGGCCTGCTCGGCGGCCAGCTTGTCGAAGTCGGCATCCGGCTCGGCGTAGGCCGCGTAGACCTCGTCCAGGCGGGCCTGGGCGTCCTTGATTACGCTGACCGCTTCCTCGACCACTTCACGCACGGTCTTGGTTGGGTCCAGTTGCGGTTCCTGTGGCAGGTAACCCACGTTGATGTCGGGCATCGGACGGGCTTCGCCGTCGAATTCCTTGTCGACGCCCGCCATGATCCGCAGCAGGGTCGATTTACCGGCGCCGTTCAGGCCAAGTACGCCAATCTTGGCGCCTGGGAAGAACGACAGGGAAATGTTCTTGAGAATTTCCCGCTTCGGCGGCACGACCTTGCTCAGCCGATGCATGGTGTAGACGTATTGAGCCAAAACCAAGCCCTCTAATCAGATAGGTAAAGACATCGCCGATCGCCCCGGCAGCATGGCCAGGGAGATGTGTATTGGGGGTGTCATTGAACAAAGTCGACCATTCTACGCCAACGCGCGGCGTTGCATAGGAGGGGCCGATGGTGGGGTGTGATCAGTGCGGTCCCTGGGATGAATTCATTGCCTGTGCCGGCCTCTTCGCGGGCATGCCCGCTCCCACAGAGTCACCACAGAGTCTGAAGAATCCACGATTCCTGTGGGAGCGGGCGAGCCCGCGAAAGGGCCGGCACAGCAGCCGAAGAGGCTCAGACGTGACGCTGCTTGGCCTTGCCCCGCGGCAAGCGGCAACGGTCGCCCTGCTCGGCCAGGCGTGCGGCCCAGGCGGACTTCACGCTGAAGCCGCCACTGCGGGCAGGTTGCTGCTCGGCCGCCTTGGCCGGTTTGGCAGGCGCAGTGCTGACCACCTTGGCTGCCGGCTTGGCCGCCGCCACGGCAACAGCCGGCTCTGCTGCCACCTTGGCGGTCTTGCGCAGTTCAGCCAGCGATGGGGCCTTGCTTTTGGCGGCAGCGGCTGCCTCGGGTTTGCCCAGCGAGCGCTGGCAAGACTTGCAGGATACGTCCTCGGTCACGGCAGTGCTGACAAGGGTCTGACTGCTGCGCCCGCAGGCGGAATCGAGGCCATTGGAGGAAAAGTGAGTAACCAAAACCGAACATCTCCGATGCGTTGTCATGTATAGCGGGCGCTATTCTCGCACAGGTTACAGGGGCTTGCCGAACCACCGGGCAGCCACCACCGGTCAACATGGCTGGCACTTCGCCATAATCCGAGGCATGCTAGCCGGTTTCGGGTGTCCGGCCTTATAGTGCGCCACCGCGGTGCGCAAGCCGGGCGCCGGCACGCACCGTGCACGATCATTCCCTGCCATCGCCAGCCCAATCGCAGGATCAACGCTTGACCAACCTTACTCATCCGTCGTCATTGCGTTCCGCCCCACAAGCACCCGCGACCCTCCTGCGCGGGTCGATCAAGGGTGCGCTGGCGCTGCTGGCCCTGATCCTGTTGGGCCTGCTGCTGTGGCAGCTGTTCGCCCAGTTCAATCATACCCAGGCCGAATTGCGCAAACAGAGCCTGGACGCCTCCGCGGAACTGGCCGACCACCTGAGCCTGAACATGGCGCTCAAGGCGCAACAGGCCGTGAACGTGGTGCAACCCTACCCTGATGCACCGACACCTGCCGCCCTGCCCAGCCTGCTCGGTACCCTGCGCGAGCGCCTTCCCGCCCTGCAGAGCGTGGCCTGGCTGGACAACGTCGGGCAGCTACGCGCCGACAGCCTGGCCGGCAGCCCTGACCGCCAGTCGCTTGACGAGTTGCTCGTGCTGAGCCAGGGACGCCCGTACTTCTTCACCAATTCGGCCGACAACCACCTCCTGTACCTGTTGCTGCGCCAGGATGCCGCACAGGGTAGCGGCTACTGGCTACTGCGCCTGTCACCGGACTATTACCGCGAGCTCACCCTCCACCTCGAGGGCAGTGGCCACCCGCAGTGGCTGCTGGAAAACAGCCGCAGCGGCGAGGTGCTGCAGCGCCATGCCGCAGCCGACACCAGCGACGAGCCGCTGCAAAGCGTGATGCTGGCCTTCATCGAAAACAGCACCTGGCAGCTACGCGGTCTGTTCGACGCCAAACTGGCCCGGCAAAAACTATTGCCGGCGCTGTTCGGCAAGTGCCTGCTGGTGCTGTTCTGCGCCCTACTGCCGGTGCTGGCGCTGATCAACATGCGTCGCCGCCAGCGGGCGCTGCAGGAAGACCGCCGGCGTTATCAGGAAATTTTTGAAGGCACCGGCGTTGCCCTGTGCGTGCTCGACCTGTCCAGCCTGCCCGGCCAGCTCGATCGCTACCACCTGCGCAACCGGGCCGCACTCAAGCACAGCCTGGCGCTGGATCCGAACCTGCGCCGCTCGCTGCTGCTGGAACTGAAGATCACCGAGGTCAACCAAGTGGCGCGCCAGCTGCTGAACATCGACTGCCACGAAGGTGCCTGGCAGCGGCTGATCGATGGCACTGGCGACAGCCGAGACAGCGTCGGCATGCAACTGATCGACGCACTGATCGAACAACGCCCGTTGCTGGAGCTGGAAGTGCGCCTGCCGACACCGCAGGGCACCGAGCTGCACCTGTGGCTGATGGCCCGCATGCCGCTGCAGCGCCGTGATTATCAGGCGGTTATCCTCAGCATCAGCGATATCACCAGCCGCAAACAGGTGGAGCTGTCGCTACTGGAGCGCGAAAGCTTCTGGTCGGACGTGGTACGCACCGTACCCGACCAGTTGTATGTGCAGGATGTGCCCAGCCAACGGATGATCTTCAGCAACCGCCACCTCGGCCAGACCCTGGGCTACGACCGCACCGAGCTGGCACAGATGGGCGACCGCTTCTGGGAGCTGCTGCTGCACCCCGAGGACGCCGCACACTACCAGGCACTGCGCCAGCAACAGCGCGACAGCGGTCATGACCAACCGCTGCACTGCCAGCTGCGCTTCCGCCACCGCGACGGAAGCTGGCGCTGCTACGACATCCGCGAGCAAGTGCTGACCCGCAACGCCGAAGGCCTGGTGACGCGCATCATCGGTGTGGGCAAGGATGTGACCGTTCAGATCGAGGCCAGCCAGTCGCTACGTGACAGCGAGCAACGCTACCGCATGCTCGCCGAAAGCATCAGTGACGTGATCTTTTCCACCGACAACCAGCTCAAGCTCAATTATGTCAGCCCCTCGGTACAGAGCGTGCTGGGCTACCAGGCCGACTGGATCTTCGCCAACGGCTGGCAGTCGATCGTCGCCAACCCAGCCCAGCTCACCGGCATCTACAGCCTGATGGAGCGTGTCAGCAAGGCCATGGGCGATCCGGCGCAGATGGCGCAACTGCGCAGCCAGTTACCCACCCAACTGTTCCTGTTCGACTGCCTGCGTGCCGATGGCCGCAAGATCCCGATCGAGCTGCGCCTGGTGCTGGTGTGGGACGATGACCAGCGCTTCGAAGGCGTACTCGGGGTGGGCCGCGACATCAGCCAGCAACGCCGTGCCGAAAAAGACCTGCGCATGGCCGCGACCGTATTCGAACATTCCACGTCGGCGATCCTCATCACCGACCCGGCCGGCTATATCGTCCAGGCCAACGAGGCGTTCAGCCGCGTCAGCGGTTACGCCGTCAGTGAAGTGCTCGACCAATTACCGGGCATGCTCACTGTCGACGAACAGCAGGAAGGCCACCTGCGCTATGTGGTCAAGCAACTGCACCAGCGCGGCAGCTGGGAAGGTGAAGTGTGGCTCAAGCGCCGTGACGGCGACCATTACCCGGCCTGGGTCGGCATCACTGCGGTACTGGACGACGAAGGCGACCTGGCCAGCTACGTGTGCTTCTTCACCGACATCAGCGAACGCAAGGCCAGCGAACAGCGCATCCACCGCCTGGCCTACTACGACGCCCTTACCCACCTGCCCAACCGCACACTGTTCCAGGACCGTTTGTACAATGCCCTGCAGCAGGCCGAGCGGCAGAAGGCCTGGGTGGTGCTGATGTTCCTCGACCTCGACCGCTTCAAACCGATCAACGACTCCCTCGGCCATGCGGCCGGCGACCGCATGCTTAAGGACATGGCCCTGCGCCTGCTGGCCTGCGTGGATGACGACGACACGGTGGCACGCATGGGCGGCGACGAGTTCACCCTGCTGCTGCAGCCGCGCCCCACCCGCGAAATGGCCCTGAACCGCGCCATCCACGTGGCCGAGAACATCCTCGGCAGCCTGGTGCGGCCGTTCGTGCTGGAAAACCGCGAGTTCTTCGTCACCGCCAGCATCGGCATCGCCCTCAGTCCGCAGGATGGCAGTGAGCTGAGCCAACTGATGAAGAACGCCGACACCGCCATGTACCACGCCAAGGAGCGCGGCAAGAACAACTTCCAATTCTACCAGGCCGAAATGAACGCCAGCGCCCTGGAGCGCCTGGAGCTGGAAAGCGACCTGCGCCATGCCATGGAGCAGAACGAGTTCATCCTCTACTACCAGCCGCAGTTCAGCGGCGACGGCAAGCGCCTGACGGGCGCCGAAGCGCTGCTGCGCTGGCGTCACCCGACCCGTGGCCTGGTGCCGCCGGGTGACTTCATCCCGGTGATCGAAGAACTGGGCCTGGTGGTGGACGTGGGCGACTGGGTGCTGCGCGAGGCCAGCCGCCAGCTCAAGGCCTGGCACAAGGCCAAGGTGCGGGTGCCGAAAGTGTCGGTGAATATTTCGGCGCGGCAGTTCTCCGACGGCCAGCTGGGCACGCGGATTGCCAACATTCTGGAAGAAAGCGGCCTGCCGCCGGCGTGCCTGGAACTGGAGTTGACCGAAAGTATCCTGATGCGTGAGGTGAACGAGGCGCTGCAGATTCTTGCCAGCCTGAAAAACCTCGGCCTGAGCATTGCGGTAGACGACTTCGGCACCGGCTACTCGTCGCTCAACTACCTCAAGCAGTTCCCCATCGACGTGCTGAAGATCGACCGTACCTTCGTCGACGGCCTGCCCGAAGGCGAGCAGGACGCGCAGATTGCCCGGGCGATCATCGCCATGGCCCACAGCCTCAACCTGGCAGTCATCGCCGAGGGCGTGGAAACCCACGAACAGCTGGAGTTTCTGCGCGAGCATGGTTGCGACGAGGTGCAGGGCTATCTGTTCGGGCGGCCGATGCCGGCGCATCAGTTCGAGGCGCAATTCTCCAACGAGACCTTGTTCATGTTCCATTGACCCGCACACAAGGTCCCCGTAGGAGCGGGTTTACCCGCGAACACCGGCCAAGCCGGTGCCATCCACCGCGCCGCATTCCTGCATAAAAAAGCGGACTTCCAGGTCAACTCCCGCCCCCGCCCAGCCCAGAAACGGCGCGGGATGCAAGATGAAGCCCATTGGTCTGCGACTTGACGCCACTTCATATGCCAGCCGCGAATCAATCGGTTAGAATGCACACCCAAATTACCCCGATCCTTGAGGACCGCCATGTTCAGCCGTGATTTGACCATTGCCAAGTACGACGCCGAGCTCTTCGAAGCCATGCAGCAAGAAGCTCTGCGCCAGGAAGAGCATATCGAGCTGATCGCTTCGGAAAACTACACCAGCCCGGCAGTCATGGAAGCCCAGGGCTCGGTCCTGACCAACAAGTACGCCGAAGGCTACCCAGGCAAGCGCTACTACGGCGGTTGCGAGTACGTCGACGTCGTCGAGCAACTGGCCATCGACCGTGCCAAGGAGCTGTTCGGCGCCGACTACGCCAACGTACAGCCGCACGCTGGCTCCCAGGCCAACGCTGCCGTCTACCTGGCCCTGCTGTCTGCCGGTGACACCATCCTGGGCATGAGCCTGGCCCACGGTGGCCACCTGACCCACGGTGCTTCGGTAAGCTCCTCGGGCAAGCTGTACAACGCCATCCAGTACGGCATCGACGGCAATGGCCTGATCGACTACGACGAAGTCGAGCGCCTGGCTGTCGAGCACAAGCCCAAGATGATCGTTGCCGGCTTCTCGGCCTACTCGCAGGTTCTGGACTTCGCCCGCTTCCGCGCCATCGCCGACAAGGTCGGTGCCTACCTGTTCGTCGACATGGCCCACGTTGCCGGCCTGGTTGCCGCTGGTGTGTACCCGAACCCTGTTCCGTTCGCCGACGTGGTCACCACCACCACCCACAAGACCCTGCGCGGCCCGCGCGGTGGCCTGATCCTGGCCCGTGCCAACGCCGACATCGAGAAGAAGCTGAACTCCGCCGTCTTCCCGGGCGCCCAGGGCGGCCCGCTGGAGCACGTCATCGCGGCCAAGGCCATCTGCTTCAAGGAAGCCCTGCAGCCAGAGTTCAAGGCTTACCAGCAGCAGGTCGTGAAGAACGCCCAGGCCATGGCCAGCGTGTTCATCGAGCGCGGTTTCGACGTGGTTTCCGGTGGCACCCAGAACCACCTGTTCCTGCTGTCGCTGATCAAGCAGGAAATCTCCGGTAAGGATGCTGACGCCGCACTGGGCAAAGCTTTCATCACCGTCAACAAGAACTCGGTACCGAACGACCCGCGTTCGCCGTTCGTCACCTCGGGCCTGCGTTTCGGCACCCCAGCCGTGACCACCCGTGGTTTCAAGGAAGCCGAGTGCAAGGAACTGGCCGGCTGGATCTGCGACATCCTGGCCGACCTGAACAACGAAGCGGTGATCGACGCCGTCCGTGAGAAGGTCAAGGCCATCTGCAAGAAGCTGCCGGTTTACGGCAACTGATTGGCGCTTGCCTGAAGTGAAAAAGCCCGGCCCAGTGCCGGGCTTTTTCGTTTGATTTCGTTTGTTTCACACGCACTGCTGCTCTTTGGAGGAGCAACTGTCTTGCTCAATTTGTAAAAGCTGGCGCGATCCCTGTGGGAGCGGCCTTGCGTCGCGATAGGGCCGCGCAGCGGCCCCAGGATCGCGGCATCATGCATAGATTGCAGGGGCCGCTTTGCGGCCCTATCGCGACGCAAGGCCGCTCCCACAAAGACCGCGTTCCCAGTTGATCACCGCACAGGCCACACCTTGACCAGAGAACAACTCGAGACCCACCAGATCCCGATCTACTTCGCTGCCGTGCTCGCAGCCGTTGCCTTCGGCTTGATGGCCAGCCACAGCGCACGGCATCTGGAAGCCCTGATCACTCCCGCCATCGCCGTGTTGATGTACGCGATGTTCCTGCAAATACCCTTCCTCGACCTGCGCCAGGGCCTGGGTAACCGCCGCTTCATCACGGCCCTGCTACTGGCCAATTTCATGCTCGTTCCGCTGCTTGTCTGGGCCATCACCCGCGGGCTGGTGGAACACCCGGCGATCCTCGTCGGTGCCTTGTTGGTGCTGCTTACGCCCTGCATCGACTACGTGGTGGTGTTCACCCACATTGGCAAAGGCGACTCACGCCTGACACTGGCCGCAACCCCCCTGTTATTGCTGGCGCAACTGGTGCTGCTGCCGGTGTACCTGGCCCTGATGCTGGGTGGCAGCCGCCATGTGGCAATCTCCATCACCCCGTTCGTGGAAGCCTTCGTGCTGTTGATCGTGTTGCCGATGGCCCTCGCGGTGCTCACCAGCGCCGGTGCCCGGCGCTCGCGCGCAATCGCAACGTGGAACGACGCCTGGGCATGGTTGCCGGTGCCGGCGATGGCCTTGGTGCTGATGGTGGTGATCGCTTCGCAGATTGTCGTGGTACTGCATGATTTCGACCGTTTGCTGCCGGTGGTTCCGGTATACATCGGTTTCATGCTGCTGGCGCCGGCGCTCGGCTTCATCTGTGCGCGCCTGCTGCGCCTGCCGGCCAGCGAGGCACGCTCGGTGACGTTCAGCGCAGCCACGCGCAACTCGCTGGTGGTGCTGCCGCTGGCGCTGGCGTTGCCAGAAGAGATGCGCGGGTTGGCGGCGGCAGCCGTGATCACGCAAACCCTGGTAGAGCTGGTGAGCGAACTGATCTATGTACGGGCGGTACCACGGTTTGTGCGTTGACCCGTGGTACTCGTCATAGAGAAAAGGACTATTCGGGGCACACAGCGAACACCTGCACCTCTACCAGGTAGCCAGCCCCCAGGGCGGCGCCCACGCAGGCCCGCACCGGTTTTGCACAGCCTTGCAACCAGGCGTCGTACACTTCGTTGACCAGGTCGAAGTGGCGGTAGTCGGCAAGCCACATCTGAACCCGCGTCAGCTGCGCCTTGCCGACGTTGGCCTGCACCATCAGGCCGTCGATCACGCTCAGCGCCTGACGCAACTGCCCCTGCACATCCTGTTGCAGGTCATCGGCCACGATGCCTGCCGTTTCGAACAGGCCCCTGTAACTGACCGCCAGTGACATCCGCGCGCTTGATCCGTAGCGAGTGATCATCGAGGTACCCTCCCCCTCAACCCATCTGGTTGAAGCAGACGACTTTGGGTTGGGTCATGTCCTCGTAGGCGAACCGTACCCCCTCACGCCCAAGACTCCCATACTTGGCACCACCAAATGGCATGGCATCGAAGCGGTAGTCGGAAGAGTCGTTGATCATTACACCGCCGGCCTCGATACGCCGGGCCAGGCTCAACGCCAGCGACAGGTCACGGGTGAACACACCGGCATGCAAGCTGTACTCCGGGGCATTGGCCAGCGCTATCGCCTGCTCGACAGTCTCGAAGGGCGCCAGCATCACCACCGGCGCAAAAACCTCCTCGAGCCACAGCCGGCTGACGGGGTCAACGCTTTCGAGCACTGTCGGCGCATAGACCGCCCCCTGACGCTGGTGGCCACAGAGCAGGCGGGCACCGCCCTCAAGCGCCTGGTTGACGCGTGCTTCGATCTGCCGTGCAGCCGCTTCGGTGATCATCGGCCCCATATCGGTTTCGCGCCGACCCGGATCGCCCCAGACCATCGCCTGGGTCAATGCCACAAAGCGTGCACGAAACGCCTCGTAGATCGAGGCATCCACGAGAATGCGCTGGGTGCCGATGCAGTTCTGCCCGGCCGCCCAGAACGCGCCCGACACACACGATTCGACCGTGGCTTCAAGGTCGCAGTCCTTGAGCACCAGCACCGGGGCATTGCCGCCAAGGTCCATGGCAAGTTTTTTCAAGCCAGCCCCGTGCGCAATCTGTTCGCCCGTCGCGAAACCGCCCGTAAAGGAAACCATGCGCACCTCACGCACAGCCACCAGCGCCTTGCCCAGTTCGGCGCCCCCTGTGGCTACGGTGACGACGGCCTCCGGCAACCCTGCCTCCACCAGGTACTGCACCAGTTTCAGGGCAGAAAGAGGGGCCAGTTCCGAGGGTTTCAGAATGACCGCATTGCCCCCTGCAAGTGCTGGCCCCAGCTTGTGCGCCACCAGGTTGAGCGGGTCGTTGTACGGGGTAATGGCCAGGATCAACCCCAACGGCTCGCGGGTGAACCAGCCCTGACGCGATTCGGAGCCTTCATAGGCATCGAAAGGCACCACCTCACCGGCGTTGCGCCGCGCCTCTTCGGCAGACAGCTTGAGCGTGTTGATGCAGCGTTTGACCTCTTTTTCGGCCTGACGCAGGGTCTTGCCCGCTTCATCGACGATCAGGCCGGCAAAGTCTGCCGCATCCCGTTCAATGAGCTGAGCGGCGTGCTCCAGAATAGCGGCCCGGCGGTGCCGGGGCAGCGCCGCACTTTCACGCATACCCTGTCGGGCACGGGCGAGCAAGGCAGGCACCGCTTCTGCACCGAGGTTGTCGACGCTGCCAACCAGGCTGCCATCGAAGGGGTTGTAGACATCGATCAAGGCGGGTTGCTGAACAAGCGCCCGCGATACGGAAGTCAGGCTCATGAACGTTGCTCCTCAGGCCGAATGGCCGGCGGTGTGAATGGCGACAATGTCCGACAGCAGGGCAAAAGCCGTTTCAATGCGCCCCGCCCCCGGGCCGGACACGGTTACAGCCCCCAGCAACTCGGTGTCGAACGCCAGCGCATTGGTGGCGCCTGAAATACCCGCCAAGGGGTGATGGCCAGGCAGCAGCTTCGCTTCGACGCTGGCTCGCACCGAACCATCGGCTTCACGGCGGGCACTGCCGATCAGCTTCCAGCGTTCGCCCGCCGCCCGTGCCCGCTCGATAGCTGCGCTGTCGATGGCACTGATACCGCTGCAGGCCACATCACCCACCTGCAGACAGGCGCCGAGCAACTCATTGGCGAGGATCACCACCTTCAGGCGTACGTCATGGCCTTCCACATCGGCGGTCGGGTCAGCCTCGGCAAAGCCAAGCGCTTGTGCCTGGGCCACCGCCTCGTTGAAGCCAAGCCCTTCCTCCATGCGCGTGAGCACATAGTTAGAGGTACCGTTGAGAATGCCCTCGAAACCTACCAAGCCCGCGCCCGCCAGGGTCTGGCGCGCCATGCGCAGCACCGGTGTGCCGCTCATTACGGCGCCTTCGTATTCGAACGATACATTGTTGGCCTTGGCCAAGGCCTTGAGCGCCCGGGCATGCAAGGCAATCGGCCCCTTGTTGGTGGTGACCACGTGCTTGCCCGCCTCCAGCGCCCAGCGGCAGAAGGTTGCCGCCGGCTCACCGTCCTTGGGGTTGGTGAATGTGGCCTCGGCGATGATGTCGGCGCCTGATTGCTTGATCACCGCCTCATTGAACGCCTCGGCCGAACCTTGAGGGATTTGCGCCAGTGCGCCCTTCTGAGCCGGCAGCGCGGCCAGCATGGCGGCATCCAGGCCGTCGCGGTCGATCACCGACCCCAGGAACAAGTCGGTGACACCAACGATTTTCAGGCCAAAGCCCAACTCGTGCTGCCAGCGCGCATTGCGTTCGGCGATCAGTTGGGCAAGCGCGCGGTTAACGCCACCAAAGCCAACGAGTGCAATTTTGTATTCGGTCATGGTTTGCTGTCCTGTCCAGGCAGTGGGTCGATGAGGACTAGCGTAAGAGCCGTGCACTGCCAGTTGAATATGGCAATCCGCTGTATTTATTGGCCAATCTGGCCAGTGCAAAGCGCGCACCTGCGCCAGGGCAAAACGCACAACGCCGCCTGGGCGCGAACCCAGGCGGCGTTGTGCTAGCCGATGCAAAGACGCGGTTCAGACCACCGCGGCCAGGACGAACGAAGTCACCGTGTTCTCCACCCCGGGCATGGCAGCGATTTCCTTCCACACATGGTGCACCCGCTCCGGGCTGGAGGCCTCGACGCGCAACATCAGGTCGAACTCGCCGCTGAGCACTTCACACTGGATCACCTCAGGGATCTGGCGCAGCGCATCGAGTACCGCCTCACCGCGCATGCGGTCATAGCGGTAGACGAAGATCACCGCGTTGATCAACGACGCCGGTCGTCTGCCCTCACCGATGCGCAGGGTATAACCCTGAATGGCGCCGTCGCGCTCCAGCCGCTCGATGCGCTGGCGTACCGCATTGCGCGACAGGTTCACCTTCAACCCCAACTCGGCGTGGGCAATACGCGCATTGGCGGTGAGCTCGGCGAGAATGCGCTCGTCCAGGGGGTCGAGGATGCGCTTCATCGCCCAGCCTGCAACCGGGCCAACAAGGCATGAACACCGGCCAGGTCGTCAGGTGCCAACAGCGGCCCATCGCCCGCTGTGCCGACCGCACCGGCGGGCACCTCACCGTGCCAGGCCCCCAGCTCCGCCAGCAGCCCGGCAGACTTTTCGGGGGCAAACTGCCCCAGCGTGACGATGGGCGCACCGATGTTGCGCCGGTGCAGGCGCCCGGCGAATACCCCTGTCGCGGCATGAGGGTCTACTGCGCTGCCCGTTTCGTGGAACAGCGTGACAATTTCTTCGCGAATCAGCACGTCGTCCACGGCATAGGAGTCGAACAGCATGCGCGCATGCAACCACTGGCGGTTGCCGATGCTCAGCTCACCACACGCCTCGAAGTGCTCCATCAGTGCCCGGGTCGCCCCGCCATCGCGGTCATACAGTTCCCAGACGAAGCGCTCCAGGTTGGAGAACAGCGAAAAGTCCATGACCGGTGACAAGGTCTGGCTGGTTGAACCACGGCTGTAGCGGTTGCAGTGGATGAACCGGTGCAGGGCATCGTTGCGGTTGGTGGAGACGATGATCTGGTTGATCGGCAGGCCCATTTTCTGGGCAATGAACCCCGCGTAGATCTCGGCAAAACTGGCCGTGGGGATGCTGAACCCGACCGGGCGTATCCCGCCACCGAGCTGCAGCGCCGCATGGAAATAGAACACGATCTGCGCCAGCACACCGACCCAGTTGGTGGAGTTGAAGCTGACCGGAATCAGCCCGGGGCATGGCCAGTCACGCAGCAGCGCCGACACCAGCGACTGGCAATCGTCAAAGCTGCCATCCACGGCCACACAGCTTACGCTGTCGGACGCGGCGCTGCGCATCACTGCCGCGCGGTCGGCGGGCGTGCCTGCGCTGGGGTATAGCGCCAGCAAGCCTGCTGCCGGGCAATGCCGCAACGCTTCGATAGCCGCTACTGCGGTATCGCCGTTGCTGGCACCGACCAGCATGACCCGCTCGCACTCCGCCCCCAGAAAGTGCCGGACAAAACGCGCCTGCAACTGCGCGGCAAAGTCCTTGGAGGACCGGGTAGGCCCATGGAAAAGCTGCAGGATCCATTCGTTATGGCCAAGCTGCTGCAACGGCGCAATGCCGCGGTGGCGGAACCCGCGATAGCTGTCGCTGACCAGCGCCCTGAGGGTAGGCTCGTCGAGGGTATCGCCGACAAACGGTGCCATTACCCGCCAGGCCAGTTCGTCGAAGGGCAACCACGACCAGCTGGCAATTTCCTGTGGGCTGAACACCGGCACCGAGGTGGGCACATAAAGCCCGCCATCGTCGGCCAGGCCAGAAAGCAATGCCGTGCGGAAATCGACCCGTGTCTCGTTGCCGCGCGTGGATGTGTACTGCATCGGTGCTCCAGATAGCTACGTAAATTAACGATGCGCCATGGCCACCAGCCAATGGCTGAACGCCTGGGCATCGGGGGACAACGCTTCACCCAGGCCGCGTACCAGGAAAAACGACTCGCTTGCCTCGATACGCTGGGCAAAGGGAGCGACCAGCCGCCCCTCCTGCAGCAGGTCCTCGACCAGCGACGAGCGTGCCAACGCCACCCCGAGCCCCAGCTCCGCCATGCGCAGGGTCGACACCAGCGTGTCGAACTGCAGGCCACTGGAAGAGTCGACCTGATCGGCGCCGACCCGCTCCAGCCAGTAGCCCCACCCCTCCTCGTAACCCAGCACATGCAGCAACGGCACACGGGCCAGGTCGCGCGGGTCGCGCAGCGGGCAACCGGCCAGCAGCGCGGGTGCGCACACCGGCACCAGCATGTCGCGGGTCAGGCGCTGCGCCTCTACCCCGGCCCACTGCCCGCTACCCCAGCGGATTTCCAGATCATCTTCGGCATCCAGCTCCTTGACCCACAGGTTGCTGATGTAGCGGATGTCCACCTGCGGGTGCGAACGCCGAAAGTCGGCCAGCCGCGGGGCCAGCCAGAAGTGCAGGAACGACAGGCTGCCCCGTACCTTCAGGGGCCGACGTTGGCGTTGCCCGAAGATTTCATTGGTGCCGACCGCAAGGCGGCTGATGGCGTCCTGCACCACCGGCAGGTAGGACTGCCCTTCTTCGGTCAGCCCCAACCCGCGTGGCAGGCGCTTGAACAGCGCCACACCCAATTGGCTTTCCAGGTGACGAATCTGTTGGCTCACAGCCCCTTGGGTAAGGTGCAGCTCTTCTGCCGCATGGGTGAAGTTCAAGTAACGCGCCGACACTTCGAAGGCTCTCAGCCAGTTCAGGGGGGGCAAGGTTTTCTGGGTCATCGGCGGCTTCTCGTGGCTAGGTTCCGGTGGCCTAGTATCACCTGCTCAGGCGGCCTCGGAACCTGGGGCGACGATTTCCAGCGGGCCCGTACGGCGGCTGCGGTACTTGCACGTCAGCCAATAGGCCAGGTAGCACCAGGCAATGAAGGGCAAGCCGAAGTACAGGGCAACCCGCTGAGCAGGGTCGAAGGCAATGCCGACGCAGGCCAGTACGCAGCAGAAAATGGCCCCCAGTGGTACGAACGGGTAGCCACGCACCCGGAACTTGAGGTCCTCGAGCTTGCCGCCGCTGGCGATGTAATGACGGCGGAATGCGATCTGGCTGGCCGCGATGCTGATCCACACCACCACCACGGCCAACCCTGAAATCGACACCAGCGCCAGGTAGATGGTGTCGGGGGCAAACACACTGCTCAACAGCGAAGCCATGCCGCCAGCCATGCTCAGCACGATTGCATTGAAGGGTGTGCCGCGGCGCGACAGCGTGGCGTAACGGCGGGGCATGTTGCCTTGGTCGCTAAGGGTCCAGAGCATGCGCGAAGCGGCGTAGAGGCCGGAGTTGGCGGCAGACAGCAGCGCGGTGATGATGACGAAGTTCATGATATCGGCCGCATACGGGATACCAATCATCGCAAAGACCATCACGAACGGGCTTTCAATAACCCCGGCCTGTTCACGCGGCAGCAAGGTGGCCAGTACAAAGATGGTGCCGATGAAGAACAGCGCCAGGCGCAGGACCGTGGTGCGAATGGCCTTGGGGACGTTCTTTTCCGGGTCTTTGGTTTCGCCGGCAGCAATGCCGATCAGCTCGGTACCCGAGAACGCGAAGGCCACTGCCAGCAGGGTCATGGCAATTGACCAGAAACCGGTGGGGAAAAACCCTTCACGGGTGAAATTGCCCAGCCCTGCACTGTGCGCCTGCTGGATCTCGAAGCCACCCAGAATGGCCCCGCCGCCCACCACCAGAAAGGCGATGACGGCCAACACCTTGACCAGTGACAACCAGAATTCGGTTTCGGCGAACGATCGCACCGAAATGATATTGCTGATGAACACCGCGGCGCCGAACAGCGCACTCCACATCCATACCGGCGTGTCGGGGAACCAGCGCACCATCAGGATGCCCGCGGCGGTGAATTCGGAGCCGATGGCCACCGTCCAGGTCAGCCAGTACATCCAGGCCACCATGTAACCGGTGCCCGGGCCGAGGTAACGCGTGGCGTAACTGCTGAACGAGCCGACTTCCGGCATGTGTACCGCCAGCTCGCCCAGGCACATCATGACCAGGTACACCATGATTGCGCCGAGTATGTAGGCGATGACCGCGCCCAACGGGCCGGCCTGGTTAACGGTGTAGCCCGACGTGAGAAACAGGCCGGTGCCTATCACACCGCCCAGTGCCAGCATGACGATGTGGCGGGTTTGCATATCCTGCTTGAAGGTATGCGCCGAGGCATTTCTAGTTGTGGTTGTCTGCACGGACATTGTGGGTTACTCATGAAAGTTGGCGGGCAAGGACGTAGCAACGACCTCGTCTTGGCAGAGCGAATCGAGTTGCCTTGCATATTGTTTTTGTTCGACTTCATGAAGTGGCACCCACCGCACGGGTGAGTGCTACGCGCCAGCCTCAGGCCTGCACCGGGCGCTGGCAGGCGTCTGCGTCAGCGTGCAATTCCTTTGCGACGGCCAGTTCCTCACGCACCGATGCACAGGCCTGTGCCAGGTCCGCCAGCAGGTCATCGGTTTCCTCGATGCCCACTGAAATGCGCACCAGCCCTTCGGAAATGCCCAGCGCCAGGCGTTCTTCCAAAGTGTTCTCGACATGGCTGGTGGTGCGCGCCGGGCCATAGATGGTCTCAACCGCGCCGAGGTTGCCGGCCCGGTGGGCATACTTCAGCCGCGGCAGCAAACGGGCCACGGTCGGCATGCCGCCCTTCAGCACGAAGCTGACAATGGCGCCAAACCCGCGCATTTGCGCCTTGGCAATGGCATGCCCGGCATGCGCCGGCAAACCTGGGTAGTTCACCGCCTCGACCAGCGGCTCGGTACTCAGGTAAAGGGCCAACGCCATGGCACTGGCTTGCTGCTGGCGCAGGCGCACTGCCAGGGTCTTGATACCGCGGATGATCAGGTAGGCCGAGAACGGGTCCAGCGCCGCACCGTTGATTTCCCGGTAGTGCCGCACCTGGGCCATCAACGCCTCCGCGCCGCACACCACCCCACCCAGCACGTCACCATGCCCGGACAGAAACTTGGTTGCGCTGTGCACCACCACATCAACGCCCAGCGCCAGCGGGTTCTGGTTCAGTGGCGTGGCAAAGGTGTTGTCGGCCACCACCAGCGCCCCCACCTTGTGCGCAGCGGCGCTCAGCCGACGAATGTCCAGCACCTTCAGCGTCGGGTTGGTGGGGGTTTCCAGGTACAGCAGGTCGCAACCGGCGGCAATCTCGCGCTCCAGCGCTTCAGTGTCCAAGGTATCGCACAGGCACACTTGCACGCCCATGCGCGGCAGGAACTCTTCGAAGATCTTGTTGGTGCCGCCATAGCTGTCGCGGGTCGACACCACGCGTTTGCCGTTGGACAGGAAGGTGTGCAGCACGGCACTGATGGCCGCCATGCCGCTGCTGAACGCGACTGCCGACTCGGCTTGCTCCAGCTCGGCCAGTTTTGCTTCCAGCGTGGCGACCGTGGGGTTGCTCATGCGGCTGTAGATGAAGCCCGGCTGCTTGCCCTGCGCCACGTCGTACCAGGCATCGATATCGTTATAGCCATAAGCGGCGCTGACCACGATCGGGGTCTGCGTGGCGTTGTACGGGTGCTGTACCTGCTCCCCGCTCCACACGACCCGCGTCCCCACACCGGCCGCAGCATTGCCCTCGAATTTTTCGTTGTTGTTCATATCCGCTTCCCGCCCAGCTGAGTTGTGTACACCGATGCAGCATCGGCCTTGAGCGGACTATAGGGAGATGACGGAGGCCTGAAAAACGATGGAATCCGGGTCTGACTGGCGTTTTTTTTAATGGCTGCGGGCCGGGCGCTGCAAAAGCCGCCCGGCCACGTGGGCGCTTAGGCCAGGTTGCGTTTCAGCTCGGCGATGTGCTCCGGGCCGATGCCACAGCAACCGCCGACCATGCTGGCACCCCGCGCACGCCAGTCCTTGGCCCATGCCAGGTAACCCGGCGGATCGAGGTCTTCGCGCAGTTCGTCCAGGCCATCGTTGGCAGTGGCTTCTTTGGGCTGCGGCGGGAAGGCGTTGGCATAGGCACCGATGGCAATCTCGGCGTTGTGCCGCTCGATGACGGAGCGCGCGACATCAATGGCGGCGCCGACCACCTCAGGCTGGCTGCAGTTGAACAACACCGCAGCCACTCCCAGGCTCACTGCGGCTTCGATGGCTTCGGCCACCGGTTCACCGGAACGCAGGCGCGGAACCTCGTCGACGTCCTCGTCCTGCAGGGTGAAGGACACCCAGAACGGCCTGCCGTCTGCCGGCAAATGGCTATGAATGGCCCGCACTTCGGCCACGGAACTCTGGGTTTCGGCCAGCCACAGGTCAACATGCGGGGCCAGGCCCTGGAGCAACGGGGTCAGCACCTCTGCCACACGCTCGGGCTGGAACAGGTCGGGGCGGTAGGACCCGAACAGCGGCGGCAGCGAACCGGCCACCCTGACCGGGTGCGCGCCGCTATCTGCCGCGTGCCGCGCAAGCTGGCCTGCGATATGGGCCAGCTGTCGCCCTTCGGCGGCAAAGCGTTCTTCACCGATGTGGAACGGCACTACTGCATAGCTGTTGCTGGTGATGACCTGCGCACCCGCCTCGATGAAGGCTGCATGCACGCCCACGACCGCCTCCGGCGCCTCGCTCAGCGCCAGCGCCGACCACTCGGGCTGGCGAAACGGTGCACCACTGCGCTGCAGCTCTCGGCCCATGCCACCGTCCAGAATTACCATCGTTCGCTCTGCCATATAACTTCTCTGAAGGTTCTTATGAATAAAATTCATTATGGGGATTAGGGTTATAACTATTAAATACCCTATCACCCATTTGCCCAACATATCAGGTATGTACATGCGATTTTCTTCTCTGCTGGGTGCGGGCCTTGTACTGCTCGCAACTGCCACCCAAGCCTTTGCTGGCGCCACGTTGGAGCGAGTTGAATCGCGCAAGGAAATGGTTAACGTGCTGATGGAAAGCTACCCGCCGTTTTCCTTCCTCAATGACCACAACCAGCTCGACGGTTACGATGTGGACGTGGCCAAGGCAGTGGCCGACAAACTCGGCGTCAAACTGCGCCTGGAAACACCGTCCTGGGACGTGATTGCCGCTGGCCGCTGGAGCGGGCGCTACGACATCTGCATTTGCTCGATGACCCCGAGCAAGGCGCGCGCCGAGGTATTTGACTTCCCCGTGGAGTACTACGCATCGCCCGCCGTGATCGTGGTCAATGCCTCGGATGAGCGCATCCATGGCGCCAAAGACCTGGAAGGCCGCAAGGTGGGTTCGATCAGTGCATCGAGCTACGAAAGCTACCTGAACAAGAACCTGGTCATTGAAGGCAAGGAAGACCAGAAGATCGATTACCCGTTCGACTTCGTGCAGGCTGCGCCCTACGACACTGAAAACGTCGCCTTCCAGGACTTGGGCCTGGGCACTGGCGTGCGCCTGGACGCCATCATTACCAACCTGGTGACCGCGCAGCCGCGCCTGCAGCAGGACAAGCGCTTCAAGCTGGCCGGTGCGCCGCTGTATGAAGAGCCCAACGCGGTAGCCATCGAAAAAGGCGACCCTGAGTGGGATGCCAAGGTACGCCAGGTGTTCGCCGAGCTGAAGGCTGATGGCACCCTGGCCAAGCTGTCGCAGAAATGGATTGGTGCCGACATCAGCAAATGAGCACCTTCCCTCCCTCCCCCAAGCCCGTGGCAAAGCCTGCGGGCGCCGGCCTGTTCGGCTTTCGCACCCGGTTACTGCTAACCTGGCTGGCGCTGTTCGGGCTGTTTGTCGCCTTCTTCCTCAGCTTTGACCTGAAGTTCGCCATCATTCTGGAGAAGTTTCCCAACCTGGCCGGTTTCAAGCTGGGGCCCAATGGTTTTCTGCAAGGCGCCGCACTGACCCTGTTCCTGTGCCTGTGCTCGATGGTGGTATCCGTGCTGCTCGGCTTTGCCGCCGCGCTGGCACGGTTATCCAACAGCGCGGTGCTGGTGGGTGTGGCCAGCTTCTACACCTCGTTCTTCCGTGGCACGCCGCTGCTGATCCAGATTCTGCTGATCTACCTGGGGCTGCCGCAGGTGGGCCTGGTACCCGGCGCCATCAGCGCCGGCATCATTGCCTTGTCGCTGAACTACGGGGCCTACCTGAGCGAGATCTTCCGCGCCGGCATCCTCGGCGTGGCCCGTGGGCAACGTGAAGCAGCATTGGCGCTGGGCATGCGCACGCCGCAGATCTTCTGCCACATCATCCTGCCCCAGGCCATGCGGGTGATCATTCCGCCCACCGCCAACCAGTTCATCTCGATGCTCAAGGACTCGTCGCTGATTTCCGTGATGGGGGTTTGGGAGGTGATGTTTCTGGCGCAGTCGTATGGGCGTTCGAGCTATCGCTACCTGGAAATGCTGACCACCGCCGCCGTGATCTACTGGGTGCTGTCGATACTGCTGGAGCTGCTGCAGGCGCGCCTGGAACGGCATTTTGGCAAGGCTTATCAGCGCTGAGGGCTGCACGGCTCGTGCACAACCGACAGGCCTGACCGCGCCCCATGCAGGAGCGGCCAGGCTACGCGTAAGTGAAAACAATCAGCGCGGTAGCCAGCAGGATGTGAATGACCAACAGACTCACCAGCAGTCGTCTCATGCTTGAGGGGAAACGTTTGACTTCATCGAAGTCAATCAACCCCCTGCGCACGAAGAGGCTCGGAATAGCCAGCACCATGGAGATCAACCCCGTACGCATGACCTTGCCCAGAAGGCCTGCATGTTGAAACGTGATTTTATTGCCGGTCACGAAGCTACAGCGCGTTAGCAACGACTCGTAGTACTCAGTGTATTTATGTGCGATGAAACACTGTACGACCATCGCCAGCATCATGGGTGCAAGAATCAGAATCGCAATTAGCCCAGGCTCAACTTCGTTCACTCCGATACTTCCTTGAGATGCGGGTCCGAGCAGCTGGCTTCCAGCCGCCTGCAACTCGCGCTGTCGAGAAACTTGGTGAACGTGAAGTTGGTCAAGGTGGTACGTCCCGATGTTGCACCGCCGGAAGAACTTGCGGTAGCCGACGTGCTTTGATTGACACCGAAGTTGTAGCCGTTGATCTCGATCCAGTTGGTGTACTGCTCATCCAGCGCTTCGCCAGCGATGTCGTCGATTTGGATGAAAGCGTCGAAAGCCATGCCTACCTCTCCTTGGTAAGGGTGGGTCTGAACCCCAATGAACGGGTGTGACAGGTACGGAGGCAAAGTGTTCCCCCCACTGCCCGAGCCGCCACACCCGATGCATGACGCTTCAAGCCCTACAACGCCTTCATCTCTGCAATATCCCGCGCCACCTGATCTGCAGAGTGGTCGAACATCGCCTGTTCCTGCACATCCAGCGGCAACTCGATCACCCGCGCAAGCCCCTTCTCTGCCAATACACAGGGCACACCCATGGCGATATCCGTTCGCCCATACTCGCCCTCAAGAATCGCCACCGCCGGCAAAATACGGTTCCGCCCGTTGGCGATCGCATCGACCATCTGCGCAATGGCCACGCCCGGTGCATCGCAGGCGCTCCCCGTCTTCTTCAACCCCAGAATCTCGCCGCCGCCCTTACGGGTGCGCTCGACAATCTGTTCGATCTGCTCGCTGGACAGGAAGTGCGACAGCGGCACGGAGCCGATCTGGCAGTAGCGCATCAGCGGCACCATGCTGTCGCCATGCCCGCCCAGCACCAGCGCCGTGATATCCCGTGCAGAAAACCCGGTTTGCTCGGCGATGAAGCACTTCATGCGCGCGGTATCCAGCACCCCCGCCTGCCCGAACACCTTGTCGCGCCCCTGACCGCTCACGCTCCAGGCGCGGTAGGTGAGCACATCGACCGGGTTGGACACCACCAGCACCGTCGCTGTCGGCGCGTGGTGCTTGATATCCGCCATGATGCTGTCGAGGATTGGCAGGTTGGTACTCAATACATCCTGGCGCGACTGGCCGGGCTTGCGCGGCACGCCCGCCGTGATCACCACCAGCTCGGACCCCTCCAGCATCTCGGCTTTGGCCCCGCCGTGAACATGGGTATCGGAACCTGAATCCACAGCCGCCTGCCAAACGTCCAGCGCCTTGCCCTGCGCCAGTTCACCCTGCACGTCCATCAACACCAGCTCACGGCACAACTCATCCCGGGCGATGATCTGCGCCGCCGCCTCGCCGACCAGGCCGGCACCCACAATCGTTAATTTGTTCACCAGACACCTCCCAGCGGCGCGCGCCACCAGGAACACGCCTGCGTATAGAGAGAAGTATTGCCTGCCGGGGCTAAATGGCCACCCAAGACGATGCGACGACCTTCACTTGACAGTATTCCATGGCAGCGCGAATACTTTGGCCAGATTCATATAGATGACCATACAACAAGGTGAATCAATCAGTGAACATGCTGCCCAAGCGCCCCGTCGCCACACCACCGCCCACCGGCTTCAGCGCCACGCCTCCCTGCTGCCCATCTTCCGTTACCAGGCGGCCGCCTGTGAGCGGCAGCTAGCGCAACGCCGCGTTCCCTTCCTCGAAACCGTAGCAGCAGCCCCAACGGCAGCCACCTAGGCATGCCCCGTGGAAACGCCCGTCACGCCTTCAAACCCTGAGTGCAGCCCGAGCGCCAGCCCAACCGAGACACCTTGAATGACCCCCTTAGATATACAGCTATTACTGACGGCACTGGCCAGTGTTCTGGTGCTGGTGGCGCTCATCGTTTCGCGCCTGAAAATGCACCCGCTGCTGGCCTTGCTGGTGGTGTCCATTGGCGTGGGCTTCGCGACGCATATGGCGCCAGGCAGCATCGTCGCCCACCTGCTCACCGGCGCCGGCAAGACACTGGGCGCAGTGGGGGTGGTGATTGCGCTGGGTGCGATGCTCGGCAAGATCCTGGCTGACGCCGGCGTCACGGAACAGGTCGCGGATGTCATCCTCAAGCGCACCTCCGACCGCATGATCCCTTGGGCCATGATGCTGGTTGCCTTCGTTATTGGCATCCCCATGTTTTTCGAAGTCGGCCTGGTGATCATGCTGCCGCTGATATTCAGCGTGGCGCGCAAACTGGAAAGCCAGGCGCGCTTCAAAGGCTCGGCGTATGTGTATGTAGGTGTGCCGGTTATTTCGGCGCTTGCCGCCATGCACGGCATGGTACCGCCGCACCCAGGCCCCCTGACCGCCATCGCCGTGCTCAAGACCTCGGTCGGGCCCACCATGCTCTATGGCTTCCTTGCCGCCATTCCGGCAATGATCCTGGGCGGCCCGCTGTACGGCATGTTCATTTCACCGCGCATGAACACGCGGCCCGATCAGGCCTTGCTGGACCAGTTCACACTGGCTGAAAAAGCCGATGGCCAACCCCGCCCCGGGGTAATGGTCGGCATGCTGGCCGCATTGCTGCCGGCCATCCTGATGCTGGTGCATGCCGTCGCCGAAATGCTGCTGCCCAAAGGCAATGCGCTGCTGGAACTGGCCAGCTTCCTGGGTAACCCGCTGATCGCCATGCTGCTGGGCGTGCTGTTCGCGGGCGCCAGCCTGGTGCTTGCGCGCGGCGGCGACGCCGAACAGCTGCGCGATGCACTGGGCAAAAGCCTCAAGCCGATTGCCTCGATCATCATGATCATTGCCGGTGGCGGTGCCTTCCAGGAGATGCTGACCAGCGCCAAGGTTGGCGATGCCATTGTGCACCTGACCCAGCAATCTGCCTTCCCTCCCCTGATCCTGGGGTGGCTGATCGCGATGTTGCTCTCGGTGTCTACCGGTTCCGCCACGGTCGGTATCGTAGGGGCTGCCGGCTTGCTGGCGCCGCTGGCAGGTGCAGACCCCAGCCTCAACCTGCCTTTGCTGGCCTTGTCCATCGGCTGCGGTTCGCTGTTTTTCAACTATGCGAACCATGCGGGCTTCTGGATGGTGAAGGAGTCGTTTGGCATGACCATGGGCGAAGCCACCAAGACCATCTCGGTGGTGCAGTCCATTGTGGCGGTGGTCGGGCTGATGGTGGTGTTGATGTTGAATGCGGCCATCACCATAGGTTGAACTCGAGTCAACGGGGGCTGCGCAGCAGCCCCAATCTGGCCCCACCCTCGAGCAACGATCTGGCCTAACGCTGCAGATCCTGCTCGCTTCGTTCCATTACCTTCCCACACTGCTCGCTGGCCAACCGGCTGATGATCCGGATCGCCTGATGGATACCGGCCGTGTTGCGAAAACTCAGCCGCGGGTTGTGTTCGCACTCGAGCATTTCGTCGTGCTGGACCAGGGCTTCGCCTAGCAGTTCGAGGGTCCAGGCGTAGCTTTGGATGGTGGAGAGGCGTTCTTGGTCAGACATGGCGGGCCTCCGGTTGGGGGGAGACGAAGCGGGGCTTGCTGAAGGTGAAGTAGCGCAGGGCCGTTGCGGAACGGCGGAGGAGAACGGATGCGAGGATCCTGGATGGACTTGAGATGAGCATGCATGCGGTCCTTTTCGATTGAAGCACCACGCTGACCGTCGCCAAACGATTAGGGTGGCAGCTGTACGCAGGTTGGCGAACCGAGGAAAAGGAACTCGGCAGACCCGAAGGTCTCCCACGCACAGCCGCCATTACACGAAACTGCGGACGCAAAAAAAGCGCCTGCAATCGTGATCGGGGGCGCCGATGCGCCTTTTCGTTCGGGTCGCCAAACCCGGTCGCGGAGTTGGCCGCGACTGGAGCACGGTAGCGTCGTGGGGGCTGCAATGCAAGGTTTGGGGGGATGTGAATGGACGCTGGGAGTTGTAGGAAACGTCGGCTAAAACGGGTTGGTATCAAGATCTAGTTGAAGGTTGGTAGCGGCGTAAATGGGGAGACAGGAGTCGAATCAGGCACCTGAAAGCTAAAAAAACCATCGAATCAGTTATTAGATCTTCTCGAACGTATACCTAAATCCAAAGATACAATCTGCGACACCTCACTCACAGTCTTTGCTGCAAAGGTGCGCTGACTAGCGCGATGCCGGTCTGACTACCCAGGAAAAGCTGTAAGCGCACTTAGGCGTCAGTGAGCCTTTTCCGAAGAAAGCTCAAAGCATCCTTGAAAACCTGATACCAATTTTCAGAGGGCTCGCTCATGAGAGGATGCCAAAAGAATCTGAATTCATGGCCTCCATCATCTTCTGCAAAATGCACCCAAGTATCAGGAAGGTCTTGGTCAACATAACATTCATGAAATGCCCATGTGTGTCCAGTTACGATGGAACGCCTCTCCCCCAAATGTCGCCCAACTGTCGACTGAATACCTGCTTCTTCTTTCAGCTCTCGAACTGCAGCCAGGTCGGTTGACTCACCTGGCTCGACACTGCCTTTGACCAGCTGAAAGCCTGCTAATGGATGCTCGAACGCTAAAATTTCCAGCGTTTCTCGGCCTCGCAGGACTACAGGACAAGATTTTTCTGCTTCCATGCCGTCACACCTCCGATCCTTACACGTGAGTTGGGAAGCATAAGCGAAGCAAGCTGCCTGACCGATGAGCCCGCCTTCATCTTGACCTCACCCTTGACCCCACTCCGGGTTACCTTCATACCGCAGCCACCCCGCAACCCCCACTCCCCCATCTACCCGATCCTTAGGATGAACACGCCCTTCACTAACCGGCACATCTGCAAAATCAAACGGACTCATCCCCTCAATACACGCAACATTCACACCATACTGATCCGGCGCAGAACGCCGCTGGTGGAAGGTATAGATACCGCACCTCGAGCAGAAGTAATGCTTAGCTTCCCGTGTATGGAACTGATAAAGGGTCAGTGCCTCCTCCCCTTGCGTCACAGTGATATCGCCTAGATTGGCTGACACGGCCACGGCCCCGCGCATGCGGCAGAGCGAACAGTTGCACCTGCGCGCGGTACGCAGACCATCGGTCAAACGCAGTTCAAACCGTACAGTCCCGCAATGGCAGGCTGCTTGGTAAACAGGGCGATCATCCTTTTTTTCATCAGTCATAACGTTCCCCTGCCTGAGAAGGCAACCTGGATATCCACGAGAGAAAGGCCCAAATCTATGTACTTTAGCCTGACACTATGATTGCCTCCCGGGAGGTGGTGTAACTGAACCAGACTTAATGCCGCAACCAATGAGTTAGATAAAAAGTGGTATGAGACTTTATTTGCATACCACATCAATCTCACTGTTCCTGACTGCTTTTCCTTGCCCGTGACGATGCCGGCCTCGACACTGCCTTCTTCGCTTTGGCTGCCGCTGGGCTTTTCCCTCGTTTCGGTCCGGCCACCACGCAGGAACTGGCCAGCGGCGCGGCCACAGCGATTGGCCCACCAACCTTCAACTGGCCGACAGTGTTGCCGACGAGCGTTGCAGTGGGCTTATCTTTGGTAGTCATCACCATCCCCATCCGCACACCAAAGAGACGCAGCACGGCCTCCAAAGTGCTGAGCTTCGGATTCGACTTCCCGCTTTCCAGTTCGTACAGGCTTTTCGTGGACATCTTGCACATGGCCGCGAAGGTCTCTTGGTCAAGCCCGGTGACTTCGAGCCGTAGACGGCGGATGGATGCCCCAATTGGATCGAGCCCCGCCGCGTTGCGCTTGACGATATCCTCTACAAGCTGGGCGCGCTCTTCAGGCTGTAGTTTTTTCATCGCAGTCCCCACTCCACGAGTCGCTTGTCCAGGTTATTCACGGGTAGAGAGGCTGCATTGCGCATCGATTCGGGCGCATCGGTCAGCAGATCGGGCAACGCCCTGAATGCCTCAGCCGCATTCATCAACCGTTGCAGCAGGACATCGGGATCAGTGTAACCAACAAGCTCAGCGCAGTTGTCGCGCCAATTAGAAGACCCCTTGCGCTCTGCTGCCCACTTCGTCGTCCGTGTGATGCCCTCTTCATCGAGGATCATTGGCGCGAGGTCATAGATTGGCGCCAAACAAAACCTCCCACCCACACGCATGATGGAAGTGTTGCGGCCGTGGTTATCGGTGTTCCCTAGAATGCGGTTCAGCAGATCGCGCCGCACATACTCGAACACCAGGTCGTCCACCTCATCCTGCTGGCCGTTATCGATCCATAGGCCTACCAGTCGGTGAACCACTTCGGCATGCGCCATCGGATGCGCGTAGCCGGTAATACCGCAGATCGAGTACACCGACTCCAGCGGTATCCGCTCCACCACGCCATCCACTACTCGGCGATCAAATCGTGGCATCCAGAGGCTTGGCTTCACTGCCTCTTCAAGCGCCAAACCATCAGTGGGAACCGTATCAAGGCCGAGGCCAGCAACCGCCTTGTAGTAATGAAACTCTGTTCGCAGGATGTCCTGGTCGCGCTCGCCGCCTCGATTACGCGCGAACTTGATCAGCCAGTGACGGCACGCCTGGTCATCGGGGAGCATCGCATCCGCATACAGAGCACCGCCGTGGGCTTCGGTCATGACCAGCTTGGGGGCTTGCCCGTTGGCACCGGTAGCACCGCCCAACGCCGCGCCGGTTTCATAGGCGTACTCAAGAAATTCGTTCGTCCTGTCCACGACCTCAGCACGCGCGAAAGCCTCGCTCCGATCCGGCTGAAGGCCTTCCACCGATTCCTTGATGCGCAGGTGCCCAATAGGCGCCGGCGTGAAGCGCTCCAGAAGGTAAAGCCCCATTTCCACACCTTCGGGCTTAAGACGCCCATAGCGGGATTCAAGAGAGTCCTTGGCAGCACCAGAGGGAATGATGTCGTAGAGGAATGCTGGATATCCTTTGACGTCATGGTGGTCCCAGTTCAACGGAAGGTTAACGCTTAGGGCGAGTTCGCAACGATCCTCCATGCGATCAACGTTCGCGATGATGTAGTCGCCGTCGTAGGCGACAAGGCACCTTCCATCAGCAACACGCTCGGGGTTCTCAACCGTGAGTGTCGCTGCATCGCGCCATGCACCATCGGAGAAAGCCTGGATCGTGAGTCTGAGCGGCATCGGGACACCTTTAATCAGTACTTTAATGCTGATTATCATAGTGCGCATGGCAGGAATCGGCAATATTTTGCTGATTAAAAGCTTAAGCACGGATAAAACCGGCATCACACTACCGATTATGCATTCACAGCGCGCGGGAGGGCGGGCTAGAGGTCGTTGCTGCGCCTGGAAGGCAGGAAGTGTGATTCAACCTTTGGGTTATAGGACCATGTTTAATTGCGTTGGGTAGGTGGTGGATGGCACGGGCTTCGCCCGCGTTCGCGGGTAAACCCGCTCCTACAGGGGGGGTGGAACGGCTACGCCTTGATGAATCCATAGGTCACCCACATCCAAGCGAAGCCAAAGGCCGTCAGCCACGTGGATATCTGTAGAGCCAACTTAAGTTTTGCAGGGAAGTTTTCTAGTTCTTCGATGTCCAGATGCCCTCGGCGCATATGTACGCCAGGCCAAATGAGTATTCCACAAAGAAACGTTATCAGCAGCCACCGAGCGCCAAAGCGCCGCGTGCCCAAAAACAGTTTCATTTGCTCCAGGCCGGGATGACTTTGGATAGCCGAGGTTGCAACAGTGAAATTTCTTGTACCCGCGATGAATGCACTGACCGCACAACCGGCCAACGCGATCACGAACGGACACGCCAGCATTATCCACTTCAGCCACACGGGCCAACTCTCGAACTCAGTCATAATGTGATTCGTAGATCAGCTCGCCCATTTGCTCACCGCCCTCCGCACCGGCGATGCTCCCAGCAAAAGCCCCTCCCCCGACCAGCGCAATGCCACATACCGGCGCCCCGAAACCCGCGGTACCAGCAGAGAACACCCCACATACAGCGAGCGCAGTGATCCCAGCAATCTTGCCACCCACGATCCCTCCCGCCAGCCCCCCAGCGAAAGCACCTGCCTCAGACAAACGAATTTTTTTGCAGGCTTCGGTTTCCCCTGCACGGCAGGCCTCTTGGACTTTCAGATAGGAAGATGTACCACCTAAGCCAATTCCGACATGCCCACCATACCGAAGGTACTTACTAAGCTTCGCCACTTTGTCCAAGTATGTGGCGTACCCAGGAATCTGCCCTGGCCCACCGGCTTTCGACCAATGATGCACAAGACTCTTGGTCGAGATATTCAAGCTTTTCTTCAGCCGCTCGTAGGCCCCTAGATTCAGATGTTTATTTAGAAAAGTCGCCTTCAGCTGACCATCTAGCTGCTCCAATAACAGCCGTCGTTCGGCGAAGAACGATGGACTATTCAGATGGCCATGGCGCAGAAATTCTTGCTGATGCAAACGCTCGATGTTGCCAAGTGTGCTGCGAAGCTGCCGGAGGCCGTGGTCCATCATGTCCTTACCCACACCCATGGAGAGACTGGCGTCACTAAGCAGTCCGGCAATTTCAGCCTGATACTCCATCATGAAATCTGACTCGGCAAAATCGAGTACAGCCAAGGAACGTCGTGCGCGCTCGGCGGCCGCCATGAGTTGGCCCTCCTCCTGGGTGCAGGCATAACCGTTATCCGGATCGCCGATGACGAAGATTTCCCCTGCCTTGAACCCCTGCTCGAAAGTCGGGTTCAGGCGTTGCAGGTACGAAATGGGCAAGGTCGAATCATGGCTAGTCAGCTCCAACAGAATCTGCGGGAACGACATGCTCCGCGGCACCACATAGAATCCCGGCTGCATCTGCCCAGGCAACCCGCCAACCATAGCGGGCGAAGCCCCTGCCAAAGCGCTAGAGCTCCCAGAGCCAGCGGGTTTGAGGCTAGTGCGTACGGCAACCGGCAGCCGCGGCGGGGGCATTTCCACTAAAGGCGCCACCACCCGGTTGCTACCCTCTGGGCAACCGCAATCAACTAACGCGCCATCCATCGCGACTGGCTGGCCATCCGAGATGAAGTGCCACACCCCTTCGACGACCTTTCCTTCCAGCCCGCAAAGTGGACAAGGTGTGGTGGGATCTCCCATCCTCAGGACCATTCGTCCCTCGTCGAGGTAACCTTCCCCGGTGGCGATGCAAATCGCACCTGTGGTGGTTACATCACCGTCTACTGCTTGGCCAAGCCCATCCAGACTGACGCGCATTTCAGAGTCCCTTGCGAACTGTAGGAGCGAAAGAACCTAACAGCTAAGAAGGGGCAAATGAGGCCTCGAGCAGCTAACGAGACGATTCCTACGAGCAACGCGGATTTAGGACTAGGCACGACCTAACGGTTTGAGAACTAGACTCTGTCTGAAAAAAGCCGTCGTCCCTTTCCAGCCTCAGCTTGCGCAGAAATTCGAGCTCGGCCAGAACGGCAACCAGCGGCGAGTCGAAGGACGGGTTCAGTAGCTGCAGGTCGCGGTGAGAAAACTGGGGCATCTCAAAATTTTCTCTAAACGGGAAAATCATTATCTAGAAAAATTTCGGTTCTCACCCCGTAAACACTGGCCAAAACCTGATCGACAGCTAACCATTATCTAAAAATACGTCCAACCCTAAGTGGAAAACTGCGAACCGTTACGTCAAAAACACGCAGATCCGTGGGAAAAAAAGCGGGAACAAAAAAACCCGCACAAGGCGGGCTTCTATTGGTGCCAAGTAGCGAGAAATCGCCATAGGCCAACTGATTCTGGTGCCGGAGACAGGAATCGAACCTGCGACCTTCGCGTTACGAGTGCGCTGCTCTACCGACTGAGCTACACCGGCGTGTAGCGCAACGTACCACTGCTCACACCCGTAACGCAAACCCCTGTTTCCGCTGGTTTATTGCCCTGCCCTCAAGCCCCCTTGCACCCTTTGGGCGCCAGGTCTTCCTCGATGTCGGTCGTGCACGCCCAGCCGCTGGCCGAACGCGTCAGGGTCAGGGCCTTGCCCAGCGCGTTGGCCGGCGCATCCACCAGGGTGCAGACAATGCTGCCGCTGCCATCCGCAGCCTTGCCGCTCGCCGTGATCGCACAATGCGCCGTCGCCGGCTGGCCACCCAGGGCGGCGACATCCGCTACATCCTTGCCATCATTCAGCCGCAGATCCATCGCCGTCTTCAGCGCGCTGATCTCCAGCAACCCGGCCGCGGCCTTGGAGCGTGCCTGGTGGTTGGTGTACATCGGTAAGGCGATGGTCGCCAGAATGCCGATGATCGCGACGACGATCATCAGTTCGATCAGGGTGATACCGCGTTGCCCTTTCATGAACGTAGTTCCTTTTTGATTCGCTTACACATTGAGGTCAGTTGCGCCCCAACCGGCAGCGGCGCAGTAGGCCTGAACAGACACCTTTTGTCACCCCTGCCCGCACGGGCGTCATCTTCGCTGAACTACTCTAGTGAGCATCACGGACGCGTGCCCTTGCATGGACGCGGCAAGCT
Source organism: Pseudomonas sp. FW305-E2 (assembly GCF_058782925.1). Classification (NCBI taxonomy): domain Bacteria; kingdom Pseudomonadati; phylum Pseudomonadota; class Gammaproteobacteria; order Pseudomonadales; family Pseudomonadaceae; genus Pseudomonas; species Pseudomonas sp. FW305-E2. Next base: position 33,316 of record NZ_JBYSYE010000044.1, read on the forward strand.
GTTTCCAGGCTTGTCGCCGGGGCTGAACAAGGACCTTTGCATGACTTCATCTTCACTTCTGTACCGCTGGCACGGCACCGACGCCAATGGCACGCCGGTCAGCGGCCAAACACCCGGGCGCAGCCCGGCTTATGTGCGCGCCGGGCTGATTCGCCAGGGCATCACGGTGGCGAGTTTGCGGCCGGCAAGCGGGCTGGCGTTCAGCTTGCCAAAGCGGCGCGAAAAGGCTGACCCGGCGGGGTTCAGCCGGCAGTTGGCGACGTTGCTCAAGGCCGGCGTGCCGCTGCTGCAGGCGTTCGAGGTGATGGGCCGTAGTGGTTGCGATGCGGCGCAGGCGGCGTTGCTGGAAAGATTGAAACAGGATGTGGCCTCGGGCCTGGGGTTGGCGGATGCGTTGCAGCGTCACCCGGCATGGTTCGATGCGCTGTATTGCAACCTGGTACGGGTGGGCGAGCAGTCCGGTACGCTCGACCGCCAGTTGGAGCAGCTGGCCGGCATGCTGGAACAGCGTCGGGTGCTGCACAAGAAGGTGCGCAAGGCGATGATCTACCCGCTGCTGCTGTTGCTGACCGGGCTGGGGGTGTCGGCGATCTTGTTGCTGGAGGTGATTCCGAAATTCGAGAGCATGTTCTCGGGCATGGGCGCGGCGTTGCCGGCATTTACCCAATGGGTGATCAACTTGTCCACAGGGCTGAGCCAGTTTGCGCCGCTGCTGCTGGTGATGGGCTTGGTGCTGGGTGTTGCCGTGCGCCAGCTTTACCGGCAACACGCGCCAGCGCGCCTGTGGATATCTCGGCGGGTGCTGGGCTTGCCCGTGTTTGGCAAGTTGCTGGGGCAGGCCGCGCTGGCGCGGTTTGCGCGCAGCCTGGCAACGTCCTACGGCGCCGGGGTGCCGTTGCTGGATGCGCTGGGTACGGTGGCGCGGGTAACGGGTGGCGACCTGCACGAGCAGGCGGTGTTGCGGCTGCGCCAAGGCATGGCCAATGGGCAAGGGCTGAACCAGGCGATGGCCGGTGAACCGCTGTTCCCCCCCTTGCTGGTGCAGTTGACAGCCATCGGTGAATCCAGCGGCACGCTGGACCAAATGCTGGAAAAAGCCGCCAGCCATTACGAGGAACAGGTCAGCCAGGCGCTGGACCAGTTGACCAGCCTGCTGGAGCCGGCCATCGTGCTGATCCTGGGCTTGCTGGTGGGTGGCCTGGTGGTGGCGATGTACCTGCCGATCTTCCAGTTGGGTAGTTTGATCTGAACATGACTTTATGGGCTTTGCTGGCTGAACAGCCAGCGTATTTCCTCACCCTTGCCACGGTGCTCGGCCTGCTGGTGGGCAGCTTTATCAACGTGCTGGTGTATCGCCTGCCGATCATGCTGGAGCGGCAATGGCAGCGTGAGGCGCAAGAGGTGTTGGGGCTGCCGACCACGCAGCACCCGCGTTTCGACCTGTGCCTGCCCGCCTCCCGGTGCCCACACTGCGCGCACCAGATTCGTGCGTGGGAAAACATTCCGCTCATCAGCTACCTGGCCTTGGGCGGGCGCTGTTCGTCCTGCAAAAAACGCATCAGCCTGCGTTACCCGGTAGTGGAAGTGGCCAGCGCGCTGCTGTCGCTGGTAGTGGCCTGGCGCTTCGGCGCTTCGGTAGAGGCGTTGCTGGCGTTGCCGCTGACCTGGTGCCTGCTGGCGCTGAGCCTGATCGATGCGGACCACCAGCTGCTGCCGGATGTGCTGGTGCTGCCGACCATGTGGCTAGGGCTGATCGTCAATGCCTTTGGCATCCATGTGCCCCTGGTCGACGCACTGTGGGGCGCAGTGGCCGGGTACCTCAGCCTTTGGACGGTGTACTGGGTGTTCAGGCTGGTCACCGGCAAGGAAGGCATGGGCTATGGCGATTTCAAGCTGATGGCGCTGATCGGGGCGTGGGGGGGTTGGCAGGTGCTGCCGTTGACGCTGCTGTTGTCGTCGGTGGTGGGGGCGCTTGTTGGCCTGTGCTTGCTGCGTTTTCGCCGGCATACCTTGGGCACGGCTATCCCGTTTGGCCCTTATCTGGCAATTGCGGGGTGGATTGCCGTGCTCTGGGGTGATGAAATATACGCCTCATACATGCAACTGCTTGGATACTGATGACCACTGCGGCCTTTACCCCCTGGATTCTCGGCCTGACCGGCGGCATTGGTAGCGGCAAAAGCGCCGCTGCCGAGCGCTTTGTCGAGCTTGGCGTGCACCTGGTCGATGCCGACCAGGCGGCGCGCTGGGTTGTCGAACCTGGTCGCCCGGCCCTGGCCAGCATCGTCGAGCGCTTCGGCCCGGGCGTGCTGCAGGGCGACGGCCAGCTCGATCGTGCCGCCCTGCGCCAGCTGATATTCGCCGAGCCGGCGCAACGCAAATGGCTGGAACAACTGCTGCACCCGCTGATCGGTCAGGAGATTTTCAGCTATCTGGCCAAGGCGCAGTCGCCTTATGCGGTCTATGTGTCGCCGCTGCTGATCGAATCGGGCCAGCACCATAAGACCCAACGCGTACTGGTGATCGATGCGCCGCAGGACCTGCAAATAGCGCGTACCCTGGCGCGGGACAACACCAGTGCCGAGCACGTGCAGGCCATTTTGCAGGCGCAGTTGGCCCGTGAGGATCGCCTGCGCCATGCCGATGATGTGGTAGTCAATGACGGCGGCCTGGCCGCGCTGCATGAGCAGATTGACCGCCTGCACCACTTTTACCTGACTTTGAAAGGAGGCCAGCCATGAGCCAGCCATTGACCGTCGATTGCCCAACTTGCGGCGCGCCTGTGGAATGGAGCGAAAAAAACGCGTTCCGACCGTTTTGTTCGGACCGTTGCAAGCTGATCGACCTGGGGGCCTGGGCGGCTGAGGAGCACAAGATTGCGGGGTCGGAAGGGTCCGAAGATGAGCTGTATTCGGGGGACCTGGAGCCGCGGCATTGAGCTGATTGCAAGGCGGCTGTGCCGACCTGTGGGAGCCTTGTGTCGCGAAAGGGCTGCGAAGCACACAAGGCCGCTCCCACAGAGACCGCGTCAGGTTTTAGATGTGATGGCAGAGCCGCCGCATGATCACCGCTCATCTTCCTTCCAGGGCGCCTGCAAATACCGTGTGCGGTTGAAGGTTTCCAGCCACTCGGGGCAAAACACCACCAGCGCACTGATCACCATGCCGTTGATGAACGCCTCGGGGAACATCATCAGCCACAGGTAGCCGACAAAGTCGCTGAGCCATTCCGGCAGGGCAAACCGCCCGTCGAGCCACAACAACCCTAGCGCCGCCGGTACGCAAACCAGCACGGTGAGCGCTGCCGGGAAGAACCCCGAACAGAAGATATAAACGAACAGGTTTCGCGGCTGGGCGCGCTCGACCACTATCGCGCACACCTCGGTAATCAGCACCGGCAAACCAATCAGCAACAAGCCGTTCACCCCCAACGCCGCCAGGTCTTGTCGCCCAAGCGCCAGCAAGCCAAGCTGGGCCATGAAGCCACCCAGCACCGCCAGCGGCCAGTCCAGCAACAGGGTGACCGCCGTCATGCCAATAAAGTGGTACGACACCCCGGTATCAAAGTCGCGCCGCACCAGCCACAGCGCAAACAGGCAGAACACGGTGCCAAACAGCAAATGCTGGCGGCGCCGGTCGGTAAACAGTTCCACCCAGCGAACCCGGCTCACCGCCCAGATCAACAACGGCACATAACCCAGCCAGCCAAGGGTAAGGGTGGTGCCGGATAACACCTGCGCGCTGATCACCTGAACAATACCCTTTGCGGCCATGTGGATAAAACCGAGTCTACACCCATTCTCCCATTCCTTCGGCTGCGGTAGGCTGACGCTTCCGTTCGATGCAGGAAGCATTGGTCATGCTGGAAGGAACCAACCCCGCCCTGCTACTGGCAGCGGCACTCAACGCCATCATCGGTGTACTTCACCTGGCCATCATCGCCGTGGGGCCGCGTTGGTACCGTTTTTTCGGGGCCGGTGAGCGCATGGCGGTGGCCGCCGAAAAGGGCCGCTGCTACCCGGCGCTGATCACCGCCGCCATCGCCTGCGTGTTGCTGGCCTGGTCGGCCTATGCGCTATCGGCTGCCGGGGCGATCGGGCGGCTGCCCTTGCTGCTGCCAGTCATTTGCCTGATCACCCTGGTGTACTTGCTACGCGGCCTGCTGGGGCCAGGATTGCTGGCGGGCACCGGGCGTTCGCAGCGTTTTATCGTGGTCAGTTCGCTGATCTGCCTGGGCTTTGGCGTGGTGCATCTGGTCGGGCTGGTGCAGCAGTGGCCGGTGCTGGGCTGATTTTCACGCTTAAACAGCATCTTACCGTCATCGATTAGCGGCTAAGCTTGTCTGCATGGATGACTCAGACTACCTGCGCCTGCTTACCATCCAGGCCGAACAAGCCAATGCCTTTCTCTCCAACGCCCGTAAGTGGGAGCGGGAGCGTTGGGTGTGCCAGCGCCTGTTGCAGGGGCTGAACATTCCCTACCGCAGCGAGGACTTCACCCCGGCGGGGCAGGAGCCACCAGACGTGCTGTTCCGCGACGCCGCCTTCGAGGTGTTTTTCGTGCTCGACGAGGGCCGCCGGCTGAACGATGAATGGCGCGAGGAGCTGCAGCGGCGACGCAGTGCGTTTTCCCTGGCACAGCTGGTACGCCGCGAAGCACGCCCGCGGCGCATCAGTGCCACCGAACTGCTGGGGCGCCTGGCGCCCACCTTGCGCAAGAAGGCGCACAATTACCGGGAACGCGGGCTGGAGTTGAACGAGCTGGACATCATCGCGTTCTCCAGCCTCAAGCGCGAAGTGCTCGACCTCAACACCCACTTCCCGCCGCCTACCGAATACCTGCGCCAGGGCTGGCGCTCGCTGTCGCTGGTCGGGCCAACCTTTGCCCGGGTACTGTTTGCCCACCCCGATGCGCCGGATTTCCTGCGCGGCAACCTGGGCCGCAGCATCGTCTTCGACGTAGGCATCAGTCTTTGATCCAGTGCAGCGACTGTTTGCGATGGCGTACACTCGGCGCCAGGGATAGAAAGCATTATCATTTGTTTCAAGCGCCTGCGCGAACGCTGTAGCGTTTGCGCAGTCACAAACGTCTACCTGACGAGGCCCACCATGACCAGTCGCCTGAACCCGGAAGATCAGCGTCGTGTCGATGAGTATCTGCGAGCCCCCCAGCACCAAGTCGAGCGCAGGCCCTTCCGGCCGTGGCTGCTCCTTGTGCTGGTGCTGGCCGTGACCATCGGGTTGGGTCTCATCAGCCGCCTGCTGAGTGGACTGGTGCTATGAGCTGCTTCGCGCTCGCCCTCCCCTCGTGCAGTTTGCGGCCGGCCCCCAGGGCCACGAATTCCGTAAACCTTATGAGATATTCCCATGACTCATCGCATCGTGATTGTCGGCGGCGGCGCCGGCGGCCTGGAACTGGCGACCCGCCTGGGTAAAAGCCTGGGCAAGCGCAAGCAGGCCGAAATCACCCTGGTCGACACCAACCTCACGCACATCTGGAAGCCACTGCTGCACGAAGTGGCCGCCGGCTCGCTGAACTCCTCGGAAGACGAACTGAACTACGTGGCTCAGGCCAAGTGGAACCACTTCAATTTCCAGCTGGGACGCATGAGCGGCCTGGACCGTGAAGGCAAGCAGATTCAACTGGCTGCCACCCTCGACGAAGAGGGCCGTGAGCTGCTGCCTGCGCGCACCCTGGGCTACGACACCCTGGTGATTGCCGTGGGCTCCAACACCAACGACTTCGGCACCCTGGGCGCAGCGCAGCACTGCCTGTTCCTGGATACCCGCAAGCAGGCAGAGCGTTTCCACCAGCAACTGCTGAACCACTACCTGCGAGCCCACGCCGGCGACGTGGCCAGCGAGAAAATCAGCGTGGCCATTGTCGGCGCCGGTGCCACCGGTGTAGAGCTGGCGGCCGAGCTGCACCACGCTGCCCACGAGCTGGCGGCCTATGGCCTGGACCGCATCCAGCCCAAGGACATGCACATCACCCTTATCGAGGCGGGCCCGCGCGTTCTCCCGGCGCTGCCGGAGCGCATCAGCGTACCGGTTCACAAAACCCTGGAAAAACTCGGGGTGAAGGTGATGACCAACGCCGCAGTCAGTGAAGTGACCGAGGACGGCCTGAAAACCAAGGACGGTGAAGTGATCCAGGCCAGCCTGAAAGTGTGGGCAGCCGGTATCCGCGCGCCAGGTTTCCTCAAGGACATCGATGGCCTGGAAACCAACCGCATCAACCAGCTGGTCGTGCGCCCTACCCTGCAAACCACCCGCGACGACAACATCTTCGCCTTCGGTGACTGCGCCGCCTGCCCGCAACCCGGCAGCGACCGTAACGTGCCGCCGCGCGCACAGGCGGCGCACCAGCAGGCATCGATGCTGGCGCAAAGCCTGAAGGCGCGCCTGGAGAACAAGGCCCTGCCGACGTACGCGTACAAGGACTATGGCTCGCTGGTGTCGCTGTCGCGTTTCTCGGCGGTGGGCAACCTGATGGGTAACCTGATGGGCAGCGTGAAGCTGGAAGGCTGGCTGGCGCGGATGTTCTATGTGTCGCTGTACCGCATGCACCAGATGGCGCTGTACGGGTTCTTCCGCACGGCGTTGATGATGCTGGGCAGCAAGATTGGCCGGGGTACCGAGCCGCGCCTGAAGCTGCACTGACAGGCGCCCGCATGCCCTGTAGGCGCGGGTTTACCTGTGAATGCGATGGTGGCTGCACTGCCGCATTCGCGGGTGAACCCGCTCCTAAAAAGGGGGCGGTGTGGCAAATAGATGCAGGTGGGATTTGCACCGATGGGCGCATTTTTCGAGGCAAAAGAAAAAGGGCATCTCATGCGAGATGCCCTTTGTTCATGGTGGGTCGTGTAGGATTCGAACCTACGACCAATTGGTTAAAAGCCAACTGCTCTACCAACTGAGCTAACGACCCAAAAATGGTCGGGGTGAGGGGATTCGAACTCCTGACATCCTGCTCCCAAAGCAGGCGCGCTACCGGACTGCGCTACACCCCGAGATTGGCTCCGCGACCTGGACTCGAACCAGGGACCCAATGATTAACAGTCATTTGCTCTACCGACTGAGCTATCGCGGAACTGAACTTCGGTACAACTCCGAAGACTGTGTTCGCTTCGGACTCTTTAGCTTCTTCGCTTTCGCGTTGTCGCTGCTGAGGCCGGCTATTCTACATTCTTCGTTTTGCTTGTCAACCACTTTTTTTCATTCAACTTACTGATTTGTAAGTTGTTTTGCGATCACTGATGTTGCTGGTGATTCGCTTAGTGCCTGACAACGCGGCGTATATTAGGGGCACTCTAAATTTGATGCAAGCAAAAATTTCAAAAATTTCAGACGGTTACCCCGGATTGGCGCAAAGGCCCGAAATAGCTGGGCTGTGCCGGCCCTTTCACGGCTAAACCCGCGCCTACGAGGGGCTGCATAGCCTGCAAAAATCTGCGCAGGGTTGGCCGCGAAGGGGCCGGCATGGGCAACAGGCAGAAAAAAGCCCCGCAAACGCGGGGCTCATGGTGCAACACAATCAGCCAAAGACGATTTCGTCGCCTTCCACCTTGGCGGTGATCGCCGTACCGGGCAGGAACTTGCCGGCCAGAATCAGCTGCGCCAGCGGGTTCTCGATCCAGCGCTGGATCGCCCGCTTCAGCGGCCGCGCGCCGTACACCGGGTCGTAACCCACGGCAATCAGCTTGTCCAACGCCTCTGGGCTCAGGCTCAGCGACAGTTCGCGCTCCAGCAGGCGGCTGCGCAGGCGGCCGAGTTGGATTTCGGTAATACCGGCAATCTGCTCGCGGCCCAATGGCTCGAACACCACCACTTCGTCGATGCGGTTGATGAACTCCGGACGGAAGTGTGCCCCCACCGCATCCATCACTGCCGCACGCTGTGCCTCGCGGTCACCCACCAGTTCCTGAATCTGCGCCGAGCCCAGGTTGGAGGTCATCACGATCACGGTGTTGCGGAAGTCCACGGTGCGCCCGTGGCTGTCGGTCAGGCGGCCGTCCTCCAGCACCTGCAACAGTACGTTGAACACATCCGGGTGGGCTTTTTCCACCTCGTCCAGCAGCACCACCGAGTAAGGCTTGCGCCGCACGGCCTCGGTCAGGTAACCGCCCTCTTCATACCCTACATAGCCTGGTGGTGCACCGATCAGGCGCGCGACGGAGTGCTTCTCCATGAATTCGGACATGTCGATGCGCACCATCGCCTCTTCGGTGTCGAACAGGAACTCGGCCAGCGCCTTGCACAGTTCGGTCTTGCCCACACCGGTCGGGCCGAGGAACAGGAACGAACCACTTGGCCGGTTCGGGTCGGACAGCCCGGCACGTGAGCGGCGTACGGCGTTGGCTACGGCGGTTACCGCCTCGCTCTGGCCAATCACGCGCTGGTGCAGCAGCTCTTCCATCTTCAGCAGCTTCTCACGCTCGCCTTCGAGCATCTTGGCCACAGGAATGCCGGTCCACTTCGACACCACTTCGGCAATTTCTTCCTCGGTGACCTTGTTGCGCAGCAACTGGTTTTCGGTCTTACCGTGCTGGTCGACCATCTGCAGGCTGCGCTCCAGGTCCGGGATCACCCCGTACTGCAGTTCGGCCATGCGGTTCAGGTCGCCTTTGCGACGGGCGGCTTCCAGCTCCTGGCGAGACTGCTCGATCTTTTGCTGGATTTGCGCCGAACCCTGCACTTCAGCTTTCTCCGAAGCCCAGATTTCTTCCAGGTCGGAATACTCACGCTCCAGCCGCTCGATTTCCTCGGTCAGCTTCTCCAAGCGCTTTTTCGCCGCTTCGTCTTCTTCTTTCTTCAGCGCCTGCGACTCCACCTTCAGCTGGATCAGGCGGCGATCAAGGCGGTCGAGCACTTCCGGCTTGGAGTCGATCTCCATGCGGATGCGGCTGGCCGCTTCGTCGATCAGGTCAATGGCCTTGTCCGGCAGCTGGCGGTCGGTAATGTAGCGGTGGCTGAGCTTGGCCGCAGCGATGATTGCACCGTCGGTGATGGCCACCTTGTGGTGCACTTCATAGCGCTCTTTCAGGCCACGCAGGATGGCGATGGTGTCTTCCTCGCTCGGCTCCTCGACCAGCACTTTCTGGAAACGGCGCTCCAGGGCGGCGTCCTTTTCGATGAACTGGCGGTACTCGTTCAGCGTGGTGGCACCTACGCAATGCAGCTCGCCGCGGGCCAGGGCCGGCTTGAGCATGTTGCCGGCGTCCATGGCGCCCTCGCCTTTGCCGGCGCCGACCATGGTGTGCAGTTCGTCGATGAACAGGATGATCTGGCCTTCCTGCTTGGACAGTTCGTTCAGCAGGCTTTTCAAGCGCTCTTCGAACTCACCGCGGTACTTGGCACCGGCAATCAGCGCGCCCATGTCCAGCGCCAGCAGCCGCTTGCCTTTGAGGCCGTCGGGCACTTCACCATTGATGATGCGCTGGGCCAGGCCTTCGGCAATGGCGGTTTTACCCACGCCAGGCTCACCGATGAGCACCGGGTTGTTCTTGGTACGGCGTTGCAGCACCTGCACGGTACGGCGGATTTCATCGTCACGGCCAATGACCGGGTCCAGCTTGCCCTCTTCGGCACGCTTGGTCAGGTCGACGGTGTATTTGTCCAGCGCCTGGCGCGACTCCTCGGCGTTGGCGTCATTCACTGCCGCGCCACCACGCAGGTTGTTGATGGCATTTTCCAGCGCTTTCTTGCTCACGCCCTGGCTCAGCAGCAGCTTGCCGAGCTTGCTGTTTTCGTCCATGGCGGCCAACAGCACCAGCTCGCTGGAAATGAACTGGTCGCCCTTCTGCTGTGCCAGGCGGTCTGCCTGGTTAAGCAGGCGTGCCAAGTCCTGCGACATGTTCACGTCGCCGGTAGGGTTCTGTATTTTTGGTAGTTGGTCGAGCTCTTTCACCAGCCCCTGGCGCAGGCCATTGATGTCGAAGCCTACCTGCATCAGCAGCGGTTTGATGGAGCCGCCCTGCTGTTCGAGCAGCGCCTGTAACAGGTGCACGGGCTCGATGGCAGGGTGGTCCATGCCAACGGCCAAAGACTGGGCATCGGATATTGCAAGTTGCAGCTTGCTGGTTAAACGGTCTATTCGCATGGTGTACCTTCCTTTAAAGGGCAGGTCGGAGCGATGGACAGCGCCTGTTTATAAAGAAACCTGCCTGAGATGCCTTTATAGATAAGGCTGATTCTGGAAGATTCAAGCGTAGCGGGGTTGACCAAAGTCAACCTGTTGGATTAATGGGGGGCCATTCGCGGGCATACTCGCCCCCACAGGTACACCACCGGTTTCAACGTTTGCGGAATCTCTGTGGGAGCGGGCGTGCTGGCGAAGAGGCCGGTACAGGCTAGCGCGGGTCCAGCCAGACCAACGATGCAAAACGCCCACCCTGCGGGGTACGGCGATAGGAGAAGAACCGCGCATCACTGACCGTGCACAAACCACCGCCATAAACAGCAGTCACGCCACGGGCAGCCAGGCGAATACGCGCCAGCTCATAGATATCCGCCAACAGCTTGCCTGGCCGTTCGCCGTCGACGAATGCCCGAGCTGCTTGCGGGTGCACGGCGGTAAAGGCATCACGCACTTCCAGCCCCACTTCGAACGCTTGCGGGCCAATGGCAGGCCCCAACCACACCAGCACCTCTGCTGGCGGCAGCGCCAGCCGGTCCAGCGTGGCTTCCAGCACGCCACCCGCCAGCCCGCGCCAGCCCGCATGTGCCGCCGCCACGCGGGTGCCGGCACGGTCGCAGAACAGCGCAGGCAGGCAATCGGCGGTCATCACGGTGCAGGCAATGCCAGGCTGGTGGGTCCAGCTGGCATCGGCCTCGGCGACCACCGCCGGGTCGGCATCCGCCACCACCCGCCCATGCACCTGCTTGAGCCAGGCCGGTTGGATGGTGAACTGTTCGCTCAGGCGGCGGCGGTTCTCGGCGACCGCGGCAGGGTCATCCCCAACATGGTCGCCGAGGTTGAAGGTTTCGTAAGGCGGCAAGCTGACGCCGCCCTGACGGGTGGTGACACAGGCGCGCACCGAGGCCGGGGCCGGCCAGTCGGGGAACAGCAACGCCTGCGTCAGGTCACTCATCCGATGAAGCTCTCGCGGTCCTGGTTCAGCAGCGACAGCAACCAGACGAAGTCATCCGGCAGTGGCGATTCCCACTTCATGACTTCACCGGTAATCGGGTGGGCCAAGGCAAGGAAACGGGCATGCAGCGCCTGGCGCGGGAAGGTCTTGACCGCCTCGACCATGGTCGGGCTGGCAGCGGGCGGAATACGGAAGCGCCCGCCGTACGTCTGGTCGCCAACCAGCGGGAAACCCACGTGGGCCATGTGCACGCGAATCTGGTGGGTACGGCCGGTTTCCAGCTTGACCCGCACATGGGTGTGCGAGCGGAAGCGCTTGAGTACGCGGTAGTGGCTGACCGCCGGCTTGCCGCCGTCGGTTACAGCCATGCGCTGGCGCATGCCGCCGTGACGGCCGATGGGCGCGTCGATCTTGCCACCGGCAGTCACCACGCCAATCACGATGCACTCGTAGATGCGGCTGACCTTGCGGGCCTGCATCTGCTCGACCAGCTTGGCCTGCGCCTGCAGGGTCTTGGCCACCACCATCAGGCCGGTGGTGTCCTTGTCCAGGCGGTGCACGATACCGGCGCGCGGTACATTGACGATGTCTGGCACATGGTGCAGCAGCGCGTTGAGCAGGGTGCCGCTGGCATGCCCGGCCGCCGGGTGCACAACCAGCCCGGCAGGCTTGTTGATCACCAGGATGTGGTCGTCTTCGTAGACGATATCCAATTCGATATCTTCTGCGATCCACTCGCCCTGGGCCTCTTGTTCAGCCTCCAGGGCAAGCAGAGAGCCACCATGAACAAGGTCTCGAGGGCGCACGACTGCACCATCGACCGTCAGGCGGCCCTCTTTGATCCACGAAGTTAGCCGCGAACGCGAGTACTCGGCGAACAATTGGGCGGCGACCTGGTCGAGGCGTTGGCCGCCCAGTTCGGACGGTACCTCTGCGCTAAGTTGAATGATCTCGGACATGCTCGATTCGGCGGGCGCACAGCCTTTGGTTTCGGCTGCGAGCTTGTGGTTAAATACGGCTTCTTTTGTCCCGGGGTTGGCCGGGGCGCTCATCATAACAGGACGGCACCGCCCAAGACAGCGGCCGTCAAAGGGACGCAAGCCGCCATGCGAGTGAAACACCTGCTGCTGATCGCCATCCTCGGGCTTACCGCGGCCTGTTCCTCTAATAAAGAGGTCATTGACGAGAACCTCAGCGAGGCCGAACTGTACCAGCAGGCCCAGGCTGATCTGGACAACTCCAGCTACACCAGCGCCGTGAACAAGCTCAAGGCCCTGGAGTCGCGCTACCCGTTCGGCCGCTATGCCGATCAGGCGCAGCTCGAGCTGATCTACGCCAACTACAAGAATGCCGAGCCCGAGGCCGCCAAGTCGGCCGCCGAGCGCTTTATCCGCCTGCACCCGCAGCACCCGAACGTCGATTACGCCTACTACCTCAAGGGCCTGACCTCGTTCGACCAGGACCGTGGCCTGCTGGCGCGCTTCCTGCCGCTGGACATGACCAAACGCGACCCGGGTGCCGCCCGCGACTCGTACAACGAGTTCGCCCAGCTGACCAGCCGTTTCCCCAACAGCCGCTACGCGCCAGACGCCAAGCAGCGCATGATCTACCTGCGCAACCTGCTGGCTTCGTACGAAATCCACGTGGCCGACTACTACCTGAGCCGCCAGGCTTATGTAGCGGCTGCCAACCGTGGCCGCTACGTGGTCGAAAACTTCCAGGAAACCCCGTCCGTCGGTGACGGCCTGGCGGTGATGGTCGAGTCGTACCAGAAGCTGCACCTGGACGAACTGGCCGCCACGAGCCTGGAAACCCTCAAGCTCAACTACCCGGACCACCCGAGCCTGGTCGATGGCGAGTTCCAGCCCAAGCAGACCGAGTCTGACGGCCGCGGCTGGCTGTCCAAGGCCACCTTGGGCCTGATCGAAACCGATACCCCGCTGCCGCCAGGCGAAACCCGCGCCAACCAGGACGTGGTCAAGCAGTTCCAGGACGCGCGCGACGAGATGCCGCGAGAGCTGCTGCCTAAAGACGAGAACGGCGACCCGATCGTGCCGGAAGGCCCGAAAGAAGCCGAGAAAGACCGTTCCTGGTTCAGCTACATGACCTTTGGTCTGTTCGACTGACCTTCAGCGGTGAATGAAAGGGAGGCCCTGGGCCTCCCTTTTTTATTGGCCGCGTCCTAGACTGTTGGCTTCTTCAATCGACAAGCTGGACACCATGGTTCGCCTACTTTTCTGGATCGCCCTGATCGCCGCCGCGTTCTGGCTGTGGCGCAAGTTCAAAGTCAGCCAGCAGTCGCACCCCGAGGCGAAGCTGGATGCGCCGCTGAAGATGGTGCGCTGTGCCCATTGCGGCGTGCACCTGCCCAACGACCGGGCGCTGCAGCAGGGTAATGAGTGGTATTGCAGCCAGGCCCACCTGCAGCAGGGCCCTGGCCACCAAGGCTGAACACGATGTCTGTTCAATCCTGAAACCCATTCGAAATCTGTGGGAGCGGGCTTGCCCGCGAAGCAGGCACCACGGTGTATGGCACCGGCTTCGCCGGTGTTCGCGGGCACGCCCGCTCCCACAGTTTTTATCTGCAATTTCGTGTTCCACATATCCCTCCCCGACCCTTTCACACCATTTACGAC